>JAFLSH010000153.1 GCA_022511055.1 Prevotella sp.
GGGAACTTGTGTCCGCAATACTCACAATAATAATTAGCCATGTTTCTATGATTTTGTTTTGTTTGCTCAACAGCCGTAAACGCAGCAATGAGAAATATTGCCGGCAGAATACTTTTTAGAAAAGCCGTTATCATTATGTTATAAAGTTGTTAATGTTTACCTGTAATTTTTGCAAAGATACTGGAAATGCCAGAAGGGTAACTTGAACTCCCGCATTTTGGACAGGGCTTTTTTGCCTGGAAGGAAGGGGCTATTAAGTCTCCTTCGATGCTGATGAACAGATGGCCGCATTGGCGGCACTTGAAAGTTGTAGGTGTCATATCTTTTACGTTTTTAGTTATAATTAATTATACATCAAGGCGCAGACCTCAGCTCATATTCTTCTAACGGAGGTCCTGAGAAACCTGGAAAACGGAATATGGCAGAAGTCCGCGCCCGAAGGTGCGAAAACAACTGCACGACATTCTCCGTTTTCATTTCTGGAACTTCTCAGGTTTCCGTTATGTGAGAATGAAGCACGCTGCTTCGTTTTTTGTATGCCAAAGAAATCAGGATAGACCTGACCCGACTGCAAAGATAAGCAATCTTTTTGAATTGACCATACTTTTAACCGAATTTTTTCTTCTGCCATATTATTCCGCTTGTTTTTCTGATTATGCAAATAGCGACAACACATATTGCCAGGCGGTTATTATCCAACCTACAAGGCAATAGATGATGAAACAAATCATAACGATAAGGATTAGAAATTGAACAGTTTTGCCGTTCACCATTCTTGTGATGCGCTTATCACCTTCCACAAAGCCGACAATCATGGCGTAGTTCTGCTTGTAGGAACGGTTGAAGAAGTCAAAAACATCGCCAAGCAGCGGTATGATACCGAGCAGAACATCCATCAGCGTGTTGTGTATAATAGCCAATGTGAGCGGTATGGACTTGACTTTGCACAATGCCACATATATGAACGGCACAGTCATTACCGATGTGAATATATCGCCGAAGCCGGGGGCAAGGAAACCGACAATCGGGTCGATAGCCCATTTATCCATGGCTGTAGCAATCCATTTCACCATGCGATAGCCCCAGTCTTGCTCAAGCACCTTGCGGCGTTCTTCTTTCTCGTGTGTCAGTTGCTGATTTTCCTGTTCATCTGCCACCTCGGCTTCAGAGTCATCGGAATCATCAGTCACCATTTCGGTCAGAAACCATTTCACCTTGTCTTTTATACTTTCTTTTCCCATGTTTTTGGTCTTTTTATGTGCAACAATCTGTAATTTCTGTGCAAAGATAGAACACGCCTATGCAAAAATACTGCATAGGTTGTAACTTTTTTCTTTCATTGCTGCTCGCTAAGATTGTGTCAATAGGACACAAGGGGGCTAAATCCTTGTCAAAAAATGAATATCACTTGTGTGGAAGATGGAATGATTGGGGGTGCGCGTGAGAATAGAGGAATGAAAAAGCCAGGGCTTGCCGTTTAGCCCTGGCTTTGATTGTGGAGTATGAAAACTCTACCCTTAGTGTTAAGCGTTAGGAAGTTCCAACCACTTGATGTAGCAGAAGTCCTGACGGTGGGGCAGCTTCGCATTCTTGGGATACATGCGGATGGCACTCTTGTAGATGCCAGCCTGCTGGGGAGCCAAGGTGGCCTCGAAGGTGTAGTTGTTACCCTCGTGATTGACCATCTTCAAAGGCTCGACAGAGAAGATATGCTCCTCGCCGTTCTTGTCGGTGTAGATGTTGACTTTCTCCAGGCCGATGGCATCGTCAAGCCCCTGCTCGTTGATGACGTACTGGATGGTGTACTTCTTGCCTGTCTCGGCACCGCTTGCGGGCAAATCCCACTGGCAGCTGACGACATTGATGGCATCCCAGCGCTCGGCGACAATCTCCTTCCACTGAGCAATCTCCTTTGCCAGCTGGTTGTTGTCGGCAGAGAGTTCCTTGAAACGCTTAGCTTCCTTCTCGTAGAACTTTGAGTAGTAGTCGTCGAGCTGGCGCTTCATGGTGTAGTGGGGGGCAATCTGGGCGATGGAGTTCTTGACGACCTTTATCCAGCCTTCGCTGATGCCCTGCTCGTTCTTATTGTAGTAGAGGGGTACAATCTCGTTTTCGAGCAAACCATAGATGGTGGCGGCATCGAGCTGGTCCTGATGACCCTGGTTCTGATAGGTGCGCTTCTCGGTGAGTGCCCATCCAGCACCCTCGCGGTAGCCTTCGAGCCACCATCCGTCTTTCACTGAGAGGTTGACGACACCGTTCATCTCTGCCTTCTCGCCGCTGGTACCTGAGGCTTCGAGCGGGCGGGTGGGGGTGTTCATCCAGATGTCGACACCCGAAACGAGGCGGCGTGCCAGCAGGAAGTCATAGTCCTCGAGGAAGATAATCTTTCCGAGGAACTCGGGGCGCTGTGAAATCTCATAGATTTGCTTGATGAGTCCCTGTCCTGCACCGTCGGCGGGGTGAGCCTTACCGGCAAAGAGGAAGATAACGGGATGCTCGGGATTGTTGACAATCTTGGATAGGCGGTCAAGGTTGGTGAACAGCAGGTGCGCGCGCTTGTAGGTGGCGAAGCGGCGGCAGAAGCCGATGACCAGTGCGTTTGGATTCATCTTCTCAAGCAGCGAGACGACACGTGAGGGGTCGCCCTGATTCTTGAGCCATGTCTCGCGGAACTGCTCTTTGATGTAGTCGAAGAGCTTCTTCTTCAGAGTCATTCTGGTTGACCAGATTTCCTCGTCGGGTGTATTGTAGATGGCTTCCCAAATCTTCTGGTTTGACTGGTCGCTCAGGAACTTCTTGTCAAAGTACTTGCCGTAGAGCTGGCGCCACTCGGCGGCTGCCCATGTGGGGAAGTGTACGCCGTTGGTGACGTAGCCCACGTGGTTTTCCTCGGGGTAGTAGCCTTTCCAGATGCCAGAGAACATCTTCTGAGAAACCCAGCCGTGGAGCTTTGACACACCGTTGACTTCCTGACAGGTGTTGCAGGCGAAGGTAGACATGCAGAACTTCTCGCCCTTGTCCTCTGGGTTTGTACGACCCATGCCGATGAACTCATCCCAGGTGATGCCGAGCTTCTGGGGATAGCCGCCCATGTACTTGCCGAAGAGACCCTCGTCAAAGTAGTCGTGGCCGGCGGGTACGGGCGTGTGTACAGTGTAGAGGCCGGAGGCGCGTACCAGCTCAAGAGCCTGGTTGAACGTCAAACCTTCGTCAATATAGTCGCACAGGCGCTGGAGGTTGCAAAGGGCGGCGTGGCCCTCGTTGCAGTGATAGATGTCCTTCTTGATGCCGAGCTTCTTGAGCAGCAGCATGCCGCCGATACCCAACAGGATTTCCTGCTTCAGACGGTTTTCCCAGTCACCGCCGTAGAGGCTGTGTGTGATGGGCTTGTCGAACTCTGAGTTCATCTCGTTGTCGGTGTCGAGCAGGTAGAGCTTCACGCGGCCGACATTGACGCGCCAAACGTAGGCGTGTACCATGTAGTTCGTGTAGGGCACTTCAACCACCAGCGGGTTGCCATCCTGGTCCAGCTCGCGCTCAATGGGCAGTGAGCTGAAGTTCTGAGACTCGTAGTTTGCTATCTGCTGACCATCCATGGAGAGGCTCTGCGTGAAATAGCCAAAACGGTAGAGGAAGCCGACGGCACACATGTCGACATTGCTGTCAGATGCCTCTTTCACATAGTCACCGGCCAGCATGCCGAGACCGCCGGAATAGATTTTCAGGGCAGAGTGCATGCCGTATTCCATGCAGAAATAGGCGACTGAGGGGCGCTTTGAGTCGGGCTTCACATCCATGTACTTGCGGAAAGCCTCATAGACACTCTTGATGCGCTTCATCAGTGCCTTATCTTTGACAATCTCTTCTTTTCTTGAGAAGCTCAGCCGCTCCAGCAGCATCACTGGGTTGTGCTTCACGTCATGATAGAGTTCCGGGTCCAGGTCGCGGAACAAGTCGCGGGCTTCAAAGTTCCACACCCACCACAAGTTGTGTGCAATCTCGTCTAAACACTTCAGTTCTTCGGGAAGACTGGACTTGACTGCCAACTCCCTCCACTGGGGAGCATTTGAGTAATCAGCTTTAATTTTCATAATCTCTCAAATATTATTTAATCATTATCCTTATTTTTGTTTTTTACCTTTTCTTGCTTCGGCCTTACGCAAGGCGATGTCGTATGCCTTGTCGTAATAGGCAATGAACTCGCTCCACAGCGCTTTCTTCGACAGCGTTTCAGCCTGCTTGCGACAGGCATCAACCTGCTTCTTGTTCATGCCGGAGAACTTCGCCACCGTCTCCTTAATGTTGTCAGCCACCTCAGAGTAGTTGTAGTCGGTACGGTGAATCACTTTCACGCCGTCTTCGATTTCCCCGTAGTGCCCGAACACGCTGTTCGCCCAGAGTCCGAAGCCCGCCAGGTCTGTCGTGATACAGGGTACATGGAAAGCTACGGCCTCGAGCGGCGTATAGCCCCATGGCTCGTAATAAGAGGGATAGACACAGAGGTCATTGCCAAGCACGATGTCGTAGTAGGTCATGTTGACAATCCCGTCCTTGCCGTCAAGGTAGCACGGCAGGAAGATGACTTTCACCTGGTCATCCTTGCGGTTGTGCATGTCGTAGTATTTCATCATGCCCAGCACGTTGTCGTGACTCATGTTGTGCAGCCAGTGCGTAATCTGCGGCACTTCGAGCGGCGTGTCATATTGCTGTCCGCTCGTCAGTCGTTCCTGCAAGTCCTTGCGTGGCTCGCCCACCCATCCGGGCACCTCGATGAAAGCCAGCACCTTCTTCTTCAGCTCCTTCTCGCGGAGCAGTCGGTTCATGGCTTCCACGAAGACGTCAATGCCCTTGTTGCGGAACTCGTAGCGGCCCGATGTAGAGACGATGAGGGTGTCGTCGCCAAACTGCTCGCCCAGCAGCGCATTCGCCACGTCGCACAGGCGCTTGCGGGCAGCCTTGCGCTTCTGTGAGAAGGCGGCAGACTTGGGTACGAAGCTATTGTCAAATCCGTTGGGGAGTACCACGTCGACAGGCTTGTCGAGCAGCTCCACGCACTCCTTTGCGGTGATGTCGCTCACGGTTGTGAAGCAGTCTGTATACAGCGCCGTCTGCTTCTCAATGGAGTGCTTGCTCTGCATGTTCAGCTCACCCGCCATCTGGTCGCCGTTGTATGCAAAGAGATAGTCGTAAAGCGGCTTCTGGTTGCCGGCGATGGAGCGGCCGATGCTGGTGGCGTGCGTGGTGAAGATGGTACCTATCTGCGGCAGACTGTGATTGATATACAGCGCTCCCAGTCCGCACATCCACTCGTTCACGTGGTAGACCACCTTTTGTTTCTCGTCAAGGAAATGCTTATAATAACTCTCAACGACGCGGGCTGCAGCGTAAGAGAACATCGAGGCTTCGTCATAGTCGCCATAGGCATGCAGCGAATCTACCTGATAGTGTTCCCACAGCCATCCGTATATCTCGTTCTTTTTCTCGAAGAAAGGCATGAAATCTACCAGGATGGTGACTGGCTCACCGGGGATAGCCCACCGGCCCACTCTCACGTTGAGCCCCTCTTCCTTTGCCACCCACTGCCATTCGGCAAACATGGCCTTATCTTCCTTGAAATAAGGACTTTCTTTCTCTTTCCAAAAGTCTGGCCCGATAAAGATTATCCTGTCTTTCATTCTGTCTTGCAAAGTCTTCGCGCGTGTTGATAGCACGGTGTAGATGCCGCCAACCTTGTTGCAAACTTCCCAACTCGATTCAAAAATGTAGTTAGGGGTTAAATACTCTTTTCCCATCGTTACAATCTTATAAGCGGCGGCAAAGTTACTTAAATTTTTCATAATCCCACAACGTTTTTTGATATATTTTCATAACATCTTGTGAATTATTGATATAGATTTAGTAACTTTGCAGCCAAAATAAAAACAAAACTCCACACGGCATGAAGAAGCTAACTGTTCTTTTGATGATTCTCGTCTCGTCAGTGGCACTGGCACAGACAGATGACAGGGATTTCCAGGCATACCTCTACAACGATGACTATGAGGTGTTTATGCGCATCAACTTCTACGATAGCAACATCACCATACCCGAACAGCCGCTCTATGGCGAGCTGCCCGGATTCCTGGGCAAGAAGCGCAACTCGTTCTGCTGGATTATTACTTCTGCGAAGATAAAAAACGGCGTGGCCGAGCTTTCGCTCATCAACGACTACGGCAGCGAGGACCTGACTGCCCAGCTGTCGCGGCAGAACGACAGCATCTACGTGCTGAAGCAGCTGGAGGGGAGTGCCTTGAAAGTGCCCAAGGACGGCAAATGGCAGAAGTTGCCGAAGGCGCTGGAACTCAAGCGGCGGCGATAATCAAAACTTTTGCTGTCAGCAGGCGTAAAATTTCCACAAAGATTGAAATGTTTTGAATAATTTTGCAACCGTTTAGGATAATAAAAGCGAAAAGAAGATGACAAAGTTTGGTGGTTTCAGGAAATATGCTTATCTTTGCAGCCAAACATTAACGGCTTTGTAAGAATATGTGTACATATACATTCACGCTTGACGACAGGCTCGTGGATAAAATTAGCCCTCAGTTTAAAGGACAGGAGGCTATGCGGCAATGGCTTCAGCAAGAGTTGGAGTTGTTGGTTGTTCGGCGTGCAGAAAGGACAGCCAATGGGCAAAACTCACAGGACAAAGAGTTGGCAAGGAAACGCATCCTGGAGCTTACATCAGGCAAGCGGAAAACGACACTGGCAGACCTGAAGGGTATCATGGCAGGGGCGATGCACAGTGTAGAGGAAATGCGTAGTGACTATCTTTCTGAAAAATATGGCTTATGAGAGTGTTCCTTGATACCAATGTCATTTTGGAATACCTGATGCAGCGTGAACAGGTTGATACCGTTGAAAGACTGATAGACAATTTGCAAAGTTCAGGTGGCGAGATGTATATGTCGGCAGGCTGCTTCTACACCATTCTATACGTATTGGACAACTATTTTCGCAAAGAGCTGGAAATAAGTAATCCTGACAGGACTTCAGCGGTAAGAAGCCTTGCCCGGCAGTTGCTGGATGTTTTCCGTGTGGCAGAGCATGACAACCAGTCGCTATTGGCTGGTGTTTGTAATGAGGCATTTACAGATTTGGAAGACGGATGCCAGTATCATGTAGCATTGAAGGCAGAATGCAAATATTTGCTGACTTTCAACAAGAAGCATTACCCTATGGAGTCTCATGACATTGAGGTCATAACTCCTTATGAGTTTACGTCTGTTATCGGCTGATTCGGACAATCAGCGGACTTTTCAGACTGCGCATGAACCATGCGATACGCGACTGCCACTCCTCTGGTGTGCGCACGTCATATTTCGCCCATGCCGAGCCGA
>JAFLSH010000154.1 GCA_022511055.1 Prevotella sp.
TGTTGTTCTTGATGCCGAAGAAGTTGGCGGCACCGCACTCGTCAATGTATTTCTTCTCTTTCGCATCGAGATAGAACTCGCAGGCGTAGCCCTTCTCGTGAGCCAGATTGTTGGCAAAGAGACTGGCCGCATAGTTGCCGCCCACCTTGTACATGCCCGTGCCGAGCGGGGCCGAGCGGTCATGGTCACGCACAATCACGTAGGGATTCGAGGCGAAGCCGCCCTTGAAGTACGGGCCTACCGGCGTAACGAAAATCAGGAACAGATATTCCTTCGAAGGGTGTACGCCCACCTGGGCACTCGTGCCTATGAGCAGCGGCCTTATGTAGAGCGTGGCACCGCTCTCATAGGTCGGAATGTACTCCTGATTCAGCCGCACCACCTTCTTCACCATTTCCGTGAACATCTCCGTGGGTACTTCAGGCATCATGATGCCGCGGCAGGTAGACTGCAGTCGCTTGGCATTCTCGTCAACGCGGAACACGCGCACCTTGCCATCCTTGCAGCGATAAGCCTTCAGCCCCTCAAACGCCTCCTGGCCATAGTGCAGGCAGGTGGCCGCCATGTGCAGGTTCAGATACTCTTCCGAAGAGACTTCCACTTCGCCCCATTTCCCGTTGCGATACCAGCAACGGACATTGTAGTCGGTTTTCATGTAACCGAATGACAAATTAGCCCAATCTAAGTTTTTCATTGATTCCTATTTTGCTAAAATTCCTTTTTCTGAGTGCAAAAGTACACATTTTATTTCTATTTCTCCCCTTTTCAGCCAAGTTTTTGCAGAAAACAGGCTGGGATTCAGGATTTTTTGAAGGATTTACACTTCAAGAATATTGCAAATGTAACATAATTGTAACAATTATCCTTCGGCGGCATGGCCGCGAAGCAGTAACTTTGCAAGCGAATTTCACAAAAACGCAGAAAACATGTCTATACTGATTGCTTTCAAACTCTTAGGGTCACTCTCGCTGCTCATCTATGGTATGAAAATGATGAGTGAGGCGCTGCAGAAGATGACCGGCCCCCAACTGCGCCACGTACTGGCCAAGATGACCACCAACCGCTTTACGGGCATGCTGACAGGCATGGCGGTAACGGCAGCCGTACAGTCTTCAACCGCCACCACGGTCATGACTGTCTCGTTTGTCAATGCCGGCCTGCTATCCTTGGCGCAGGCCATCTCCATCATCATGGGCGCAAACATCGGCACGACCCTGACAGCATGGATTATGTCGGCCGGATTCTCGTTCAACATCACCGACTTCGTGTTCCCCGCCTTCGTAGTGGCCATGTTCCTCATCTATCGGAAAACCCACCGCGTGGTGGGCGACTTCGTCTTCGGCGTAGCCTTCCTGTTCCTTGGGCTTGGCACCCTGCGCCAGACGGGCATGGACATGAATCTCGGCGAGAATGAGGCCGTACTCAACTTCTTCTCATCCTTCGACCCGCAGGCATTCTCCACCACCCTGATATTCCTGTTGTTAGGCGGCATACTGACCATGTGCGTACAGTCATCGGCGGCAGTCATGGCCATCACCATGATACTCTGCTCATCAGGTGTGCTGCCTATCTATCAGGGCATCGCGCTGGTGATGGGCGAGAACATCGGCACAACCGTTACCTCTAACCTGGCGGCCCTTGGCGCCTCCACCCAGGCCCGGCGAGCCGCCTTCGCCCACATGTTCTTCAACCTCTTCGGTGTCTGCTGGATTCTCACGGTGTTCCATGTCTTCATCGATGCCGTTTGTCAGATGGTTGGCTATGATGTTACCATGACCAAAGAGACTGCCGGGCAAGAGGCATTCCTGGCCAACGCCGCGAAACTCAGCTTCGTGCTGGCGGCGTTCCACACGTGCTTCAACCTTGCCAACACGTTCATTCTCATCTGGTTTATCCCGCAGATAGAAAAGATAGTCTGCATGGTGATACGCCCCAAGCAGGCCGGCACAGACGAAACAGACGAGCCGACAAGGCTGAAGTTCATCGAGGGCGGCCTGATGAAGACCCCGGAAATCTCGGTGCTTCAGGCGCAGAAGGAGATTGTGCATTTCTCGCAGCTGATGCAGCGCATGTTCGGCATGGTGCGCTCACTGCTCGACGAGAAGAACAGCGAGGCATTTGTCAAGCTCTATTCCCGCATTGAGAAATACGAAGGAATCTCTGACAACATTGAGATAGAGATTGCGCAATACCTGGAGCGCGTGAGCGATGCCCATCTATCAGACGAGACCAAGAGCAAGATACGCGCCATGATGCGCGAAATCAGCGAGTTAGAGAGCATTGGCGATGCCTGCTTCAACATAGCCCGCACCCTGAATCGCCGCCTCAACGAAGAGGAAGGCTTCACGCCGCAGCTGTATGTCAATATCCACGGCATGATGCAGTTGCTTGAGGAAAGTCTGACACAGATGAACACCGTGATGAGCGGCCAGCGCGAAACCTTCACCCTCGAACCCACGCGGAAGATAGAGGCCGACATCAATGCCCTTCGCAACCAGCTGAAGCAGCAGAATCTGGAAGACGTGAACAACCACCTCTACAGCTATGTTGTCGGCACGGCCTACATGGACATTATCCTCGAGTGCGAGAAGTTAGGCGACTATGTGGTGAACGTAGTAGAGGCAAGGCTGGCCTAAGCCCAAAGCTCCAAAGTCTCGGATTCTTTCCGCTGCAAAAGCGTTTTTTTGCCCTAACAGGCTTATAAATCACGTTTTTTGTGTAAATTTGCAGCCGTGAAAGAGAAGATACTGATTGTAGACGATGAGCAAGACCTCTGCGAGATACTCCAGTTCAACCTTGCTGCCGCCGGCTATGCCGCCGACTACGTGCTGTCGGCCGAAAAGGCTGCGGAAGTAGCGACTGGCTATGACTTGCTGCTGCTTGATGTCATGCTCGGCGGCATGTCAGGCTTTGAACTGGCACGGCAGCTGAAGTGCAGGGCAGAGACCGCCCATATCTCCATCATATTCCTGACTGCCATGGACACAGTCGATGATACGGTCGAAGGGCTCAACATTGGGGCAGATGACTACATTCCCAAGCCATTCTCCGTAAAGGAAGTTGTGGCCAGGGTGAGGGCAGTGCTGCGGCGCAGAATGGCACAGGGCGAAGCATTTCTCAGACATGGCGGGCTGCTATTGGACATTGTGCGCAAGCTGGTGACCATTGACAGCGAACAGGTGGAACTGACAAAGACAGAGTTCGACCTGCTGAAGCTGCTCATGTCGTTTCGCGGCCAGGTCTTTTCACGCGAACAGCTGATGGAACGCATCTGGCAGGGCGTGGTGGTGACAGACCGCACCATTGATGTCAACATTACCCGCCTGCGGAAGAAAATCCGGCACTACTCCCGAAACATTGCCACCCGGCAAGGCTTTGGCTACTACTTTGACGAACAAATCATTCCGACCACCAGATGAAACGGCTGACCGAAGGGCAAAAGATGTTTGCCATTGTCATGATAATATTCCTCGTCTACGCCATAGTGATTCTTGGCTTCGAAGGGTTTGACCGCAACGTACTCCATCTGCTCAACGAGACCAGCGACTGGTATCTGCTGGCGTTCTCGCTGGTGGTCATGCTGCTTGTGGGCGCCATTCTCCACCGCTACGCCCGGCGAATGGACCGCCGCATCAGCCGCGAGCAGCTGGAGTGGCAGGCCGTGATACGCCGCGAGATGACACAGAACATTGCCCACGAGCTGAAAACGCCGGTGGCCAGCATTCTCGGCTACATGGAGACCCTGCTCTGCAACCCGGGAATCAGCGCCGAGACACAGCACCAGTTCATTGTGCGCAGCCACGCCCAGGCGCAGCGGCTGACCAATCTGCTGCAAGACTTGTCAATCCTCAACCGAATGGACTATGCGCAAGACGTGATGGACAGGGAAGACACTGACCTCTCGCAGATGGTGAAGGACATTGTCATGGAAACCGCGCTGGCACTGGAAGCCAGGCAGATGACATTTGACAACCAGCTGCCCGACCGCATTGTCATTCACGGCATCTCCTCACTGCTCTATGGCATCTTCCGCAACCTGACCGACAATGCCATTCACTACGCCGGGGCCGGCACGACCGTTACGCTCTCAGCTATCGAACTGAGCGGCCGCTGGCTGTTTGCATTTTCCGATAATGGCATCGGCGTTCCCGATGAGCATCTGCCGCGGCTCTTCGAGCGCTTCTACCGCATAGACAAAGGCCGCTCCCGGCAGCTCGGCGGCACGGGGCTGGGGCTTTCCATTGTCAAGAATGCCATTCTGCTGCACGGCGGCACTATCACTGTCCGCAACAATCCCGCCGGCGGCCTCTGCTTCGAGTTCTCGCTGCGGAAGGGATAGCGACTACGCGGGGCGGTGACAGCGCGGGCGGGGCGGTGACAACGCGGGGGCTATGCCTGTTCGCCTAATATCTTCTTGATTTCCTCGTCTGTCTTGGTCAGCTTGTCTTTACAGAGCTTGAGCAGCTGTTGCGCGCGCTTCAGCTGTTCCGACATCTGGTCAATGTCAAGCTCATCATTCTCCATCTTGCGGACAATGGTCTGCAACTCGGCCAAGGCAGCCTCATATTTCATTTCCGTTTTCATATTCCTGTGTTGTTTTGCTATTTCACTGTCGACCTGATGACACCCTTCTCCACTCTTGTCTCTATCTCATCGCCCTCGCGCAGCTGCCGCGGGTCGCGCACGGTCCTGCCGTCTTTCGTGGTGATGGAATAGCCCCGCCTGAGCAGCAGGGCAGGGTCCAGGCTCTTGGTCTTTTCCTCTATCAGCTGCAGCCGGTGCCGCTCTGTCTCCAGCCGGTGCCCCACTATCAGCGGCAGGTGGCGCTCCAGGCTCTCCAAGCGGCTCTGCTGGCCGACAAGGTGCTGCTGCATCTGCCCCAGCATGCGGCTGAACAGCATGTTGAGCCGGGCTTCCTGACGGGTCTTGACGACAGAGAAGAGCCGCGGGATGGACTCAGCCACGGCGGCAAGCTGCGTGTGCAGCGCCATGAGCTTGTTGCCGCTGTATTTGACAAGGCGGCTCTCGCACTCGGCCAGCACATCGGCCACTTCCTTCAGGTGCGCCACCAGAAAGGCCGCCGCGGCGGTGGGTGTCTTCACCCGTGTGTGCGACACCATATCCAGCACCGACTCATCGCGCTCATGGCCGATGCCCGTGATGATGGGCAGGGGGAAGTTCGCCACGTTCTCTGCCAGCGCCAACGTGTCAAATCCCGACATATCGCTGGTAGCACCGCCGCCGCGAATGATGACCACGCAGTCGAACTGGCTGCTCTGGGCATAAATCCTGTCAAGGGCGGCAATGACACCCTGTTCCACCCCCTCACCCTGCATGACAGCGGGGAACAGCTGGGTGCGGAACTGGAAGGCATAGGGATTGTCGGCCAGCTGATTGCAGAAGTCGCCATAGCCTGCGGCAGTCTCCGAGGAGATGACGGCAATGCGCTGACAGAACACGGGCAGTTCCAGCTCTTTCTGCAGGTCGAACACGCCCTCTTCCTTCAGCTGCCTGATAATCTCCTGGCGCTTGCGCGCCATATCGCCGAGTGTGTAGGTGGGGTCAATGTCAGTGACTATCCACGAGAAGCCATACGCCTCATGAAACTGCGGGTAGACCTTCAGCAGCACCTTCATGCCCGCTGCGAGCCGCTGCCCCGTGGCGCGCTCAAAGCAGGGCCTGACAAGCATCCACTTCGATGCCCAGCACTTGGCCGATGCCTTGGCGACGGGGGTGGCCGTGCGCGGGTCTTTCTCTATCAGTTCCATGTAGCAGTGCCCGCCGCGCCCTTCATGGCACTCCGACAGCTCGGCCTCTACCCAATACTCATCGGGCATGGCCAGCTCTATTGTCTCGCGGACAAGGCCGTTCAGCTCATGCAGTGTCAGCCGGGTCTTGCTCATTCCATCTTCCCTATCATGTAGGCCCGCCAGAAGTTGGGGGTGCCATAGCCGTAGACATTGTCAGGCCGGTCATGCTGCGAGCCGCACCGCCTGACGAGTTCAATGATTTCCGTGGCGGTCTTCTGCCGCATGGCTTGCCACAGGCAGGCCACCAGCCCGCAGACCACGGGCGTAGAGAACGAGGTGCCCATCTCGCGGTTGACGGTGCCGCGCCCGCCGATGAGTACGGCCGGCGAGCCCAGCGCCACGACATCAGGCTTGGTGCGCCCGTCTTGCGTGTTGCCCACCGACGAGAACGGCGCCAGCCGCCCGTGCCTGTCGAGCGCACCTACGGTCAGTATGTTGTCTGCATCGGCCGGAACGTTGATTTTCTTCCACTGCCCCATGCCGTTGTTGCCCGCCGAGTTGACCAGCACGATGCCCTTGCCCGCCAGCAGCGAGGCCGCCCGCGAGATGAAGGCCGTCTGCCCATCGAGCGCACCCAGCCGGTAGCTCTCATGGGGCTTGTCATATTCGTTGTAGCCTAACGATGAGTTGATGATGTCGACCCCGGCCGAGTCTGCCAGTTCGGCAGCCATCACCCACAGGTCTTCTTCCACGGGCTGCTCGGTCACGGTGTCTTCGCAGCGCAGCAGCCAGAAGTGCGCTTCGGGCGCAGTGCCCACCAGCACCTCTGGCTCGTTGGTAGCCATGGCCGACAGGACCTTCGTGCCGTGGTCTATCTGCCGAAAGACCGACTGCTCCGGCGGCAGACTAAGCGCCATGCCGCCGCAGACCTGACGCACAAAGTCGTGTGTTCCCTCTATGTTGGCCTTTCTGAGAGCGGGAATGCGGTCTGCGTTCTGGAAGCCGCCATCAAGCACGGCAATGGTCATGCCCTTGCCCCGGAGCCCGATGGCATGCAGGCGGTGGCCGCTGACCGTCTCTATCTGCTCGCGCCCGCCGCCGTAGAGCTGCCCTTTCACCGAGTCCCACGCCTGAAAACGCTCATAGTAGCGGTAGTCGGGCTGCCGTTCTATCGAGTCGGGCGAAGTCCAGACGTGTTCGGCCCGGCAGACAAACCCGATGCGCCTGAGCGAGTCGACGATGGTGGTGTCTTTCATGCGCACCAGCACCGTGTTCATCCACCGGCTCTGCCCGACCACGCTGATACCCTTGTGCTGACGGAGCAGCTTCAGGTAGTGGGGCGACACAGGCAGGTCGGTCGAGTCGAGCGCCAGCCCCTGCCGCCTGCGGCGCTCCACAGCCTGCGCCGACAGCCACCGCTGCGGGCGCTCCAGCTGATAGTGCGACTCGTGCTTGTCGGTCAGGGTCAGCCGCCACACGTATTGCCGGCCGCCGGGATACTTCATCTTGGTGCTGGCAGTGGCCGTTATGGCCAGCAGGGTCATCATTAAGAGTATGGTT
>JAFLSH010000155.1 GCA_022511055.1 Prevotella sp.
TTACTCGTCAACAGGCGAGAAGTCATCCTTGCCTACACCGCAGATGGGGCACACCCAGTCTGCCGGAATGTCTTCAAACGCAGTTCCTGCCGCGATACCGCCATCGGCATCGCCAATCTCGGGGTCGTACACATAGCCGCATACATCGCAAACATACTTTTTCATAGTCCTTGTTGTTTTTAAATGGGTTATTAATAAAATAAACTACTGCTCAGTAACGTCTCCGCCGCCCTTCCTGGCCTCATACAGCACCGGGTTGGTCGAGGGGTCGTTGTACATCTTCATCTGCCGGTAGACCTTCATGTACTTCCGGCCTTCCTGAATGTCCTCCAGCAGCTGGTCTATGGCCAGCGAGAGGTCCTGCTGCTGCTCCAGCAGCACGTTGAGCTTGGCCTGGCACTTGGCACGGTGTTCGGCAGAGGCATCGGCACGGCTGGCCTGCTCCTGCATGTGATAGATTTTCAGCGCCAGAATGCTCAGCCGGTCAACGGCCCAGGCCGGGCTCTCGGTGTTGAGCCGGGCATCGGGCATGGGGTTTACGCTGCTGTACTGCTGGCGGAAGTAGGAGTCAATGTCTTCAACCAGGTCGGTGCGGTCTTGGTTGCTGCGGTCAATGCGCCGCTTCAGCGTCAGGGCTTCCAGCGGGTCGATGTGCGGGTCGCGTATGATGTCCTCCAGATGCCACTGCACGGTGTCAATCCAGCACTTCATGTAGAGCCTGTAGTCCACGCTCTCCCTGCTGTACGGATTGTGCATGGGCGTGTCGATGTTGTCCGTGAGATGGTAGTCCGTAATGGCCTGATTAAAGATTTTCGTTGCTTGTTCTGTGAATGTCATTTTCATCATATTTGTTTTTCCTGTGCAAAGCTAATGAAAGTATTTCAATTCTGCAACAAAAAGCGCTTCTTTTTCATGTTATTTTGCAATTCAAATGTATCAAATACACACAAAATGGCCGAAAAAGCTGCACAACCACCCTATTAATGTGCAAGTAAAGGTCAGTTTTTCCGCAAAATATTTGCGTAAGTCAAAGAAAATGTGTTACTTTGCACCCGATTTCGGTGAAAAGCCGCAAATATTCAAGACAGAAAATTCATTATTAACATTTTAAAGCATTAAAAACTATGTCAGAAATTGAAAGCAAAGTAAAGGCAATTATTGTTGATAAACTTGGTGTTGATGAAGCAGAGGTAGTGCCCGAAGCAAGTTTCACAAACGACCTGGGTGCAGACTCACTGGACACCGTTGAACTCATCATGGAATTCGAGAAGGAATTCGGTATTTCCATTCCCGATGACAAGGCAGAGCAGATTGGCACTGTTGCCGATGCTATCAGTTATATTGAGGAGAACGCAAAATAATATCGCAATTGACAATTTGATAATTGGGAATTATGATTTGTTTCGGCCTCTGAGTAGTGTCGACAAAAATCATAATTCTCAATTTTTTTAATGTCAATTACCAATTTCAATTCAAAAACATGGAATTAAAAAGAGTTGTTGTAACAGGGCTGGGCGCTGTTACGCCCGTCGGCAACACTCCAGATGAGATGTGGAAGAACCTGCTCAACGGAGTAAGCGGTGCCGCACCCATTACACTTTTCGACACAACAAACTTCAAGACTAAGTTTGCATGCGAGGTGAAGAACCTCAATGTCAATGACTACTTAGACCGCAAGGAAGCCCGCAAGATGGATCGCTACACCCAGTTTGCGCTCATTGCTGCCAAGCAGGCAGTGGAAGACAGCCAGATGGACCTCGAGACCGTCGACAAAAACCGCATCGGCGTGGTCTTCGGCGTGGGCATTGGCGGCATCAAGACCTTCGAAGACGAAGTGAAGTACTTTGCGCTCCATGAGGCTGATGGCCCCAAGTTCAACCCCTTCTTCATTCCGAAGATGATTGCCGACATTGCTGCCGGCCAGATTAGCATCATGTACGGCTTCCACGGCCCCAACTATATCACGGCCTCTGCCTGCGCCTCTTCATCGAATGCGCTGGCCGATGCCTTCAACCTGATTCGGCTTGGCAAGGCCAATGCCATTGTGGCCGGCGGTGCCGAGGCTGCCATCTGCGCCACGGGCGTGGGCGGATTCAACGCCATGCACGCACTGTCTACGCGCAATGATGAGCCCGAGAAGGCCAGCCGCCCGTTCAGTGCTTCGCGCGATGGATTTATCATGGCCGAAGGTGCCGGGTGCCTGATTCTCGAGGAACTGGAGCATGCCAAGGCTCGCGGGGCGAAGATTTATGCCGAAATGGTTGGTGCCGGCATGAGCGCCGATGCGCACCACATCACCGCCTCACACCCCGAAGGACTGGGAGCCAAGCTCGTGATGCAGAGCGCCCTGGAAGATGCCGGCCTGCAGCCTGATGACATTGACTACATCAATGTCCACGGCACCAGCACCCATGTTGGCGACATTTCTGAGGCCAAGGCCATCAAGGAAGTGTTTGGCGAAGCAGCCTACAAGCTGAATATCTCAAGCACGAAGTCAATGACAGGCCACCTGCTCGGTGCCGCCGGTGCCGTTGAGGCCATGGCCACCGTGCTGGCCGTGCAGAACGACATCGTGCCGCCCACCATCAACCACGAAGCTGGCGATGAAGACCCGGAGATTGACTATAACCTCAACTTCACCTTCAACAAGGCACAGCAGCGTGTAGTCCGCGCCGGACTGTCGAACACCTTCGGCTTCGGTGGGCATAACGCTTGCGTAGTGTTCAAGAAGTACAACTAAGAATCCCGGACTGGGAATCCCAGATTGGGGATTATGATTGCCACGAGACGGTGAAATCCGCAAGAAGCTGGCCTGAAAGCCAGCCCGGGCAGTAATCATAATCCCCAATTCTGGATTTTAAGTCCTGATGATTGTGTGTTTATGAATTTCAGAAACATTTTCGATGCCATCTGCCTGCACTTTCTCGATGAGAAGGAGCTGCGGCGTTCACTCTATGAGGTCATGGGCTTCTATCCCCACAACATCAGCCTCTACAAGCAGGCCCTGATGCACAAGAGCGTGGGGCGGCGCAACGAGAAAGGCAAGCCTCTGAACAACGAGCGGCTGGAGTTCCTGGGCGATGCCCTGCTCGATGCCGTTGTCGGCTACATTGTCTTCGAACACTTCGATGGCAAGCGCGAGGGTTTCCTGACCAACACCCGCTCGAAGTTAGTCAGCCGCGATACGTTGGGCAAGCTGGCCGAGGAAATGGGGCTTACGAAGCTCATTCTCTCGTCTGCCCGCAAGAACTCCCACAACAGCTACATGGCGGGCAACGCCTTCGAGGCATTGGTGGGCGCCATCTATCTGGACCAGGGATATGATGTTGTCATGCGCTTCATGAAGCAGCGCATCTTAGCCCGCATGGTCAATATCGACAAGGTGGCCTACAAAGAGGTCAACTTCAAGTCGAAGCTCATTGAGTGGAGCCAGCGCAACCGCGTGACCTTGGACTACAAGATGCTGAAACAGAGCAAGGACACCGAGACGGGCTCGCCCGTCTTCAACTTCTGTGTCATGATTGAAGGCATTGAGGGCGAGAGCGCCCAGGGCTTTTCAAAGAAAGAGGCCCAGCAGCTGGCTTCTGAGGCCACGCTGAAGCGCCTGAAGCGCGAGCCACAGTTCGTTGATGCCATTTTCGCTGCCAAGACCGAGCGCACCAAGATGGAAGAGATGCCTACCATGGCCGTGCCCAGCACCGAGCCAGACCAGAACTTCATTATTGCCCAGACTGCCGACACAGACGGGCACGAGCCCGAGGACACTGCCCGCGACAGCCAATCTGCCACGGCCGAGACAGCACAACAGGGAACGGCAGCCGCCGATGAGTTCGACCTGAGCGATATTACTGCCACTCCACAGGAAAAGAGCCGCGAGGACATTATTGCCGAGGCCGAGGCAGCAGCCTTTGCCGAGAGCTAAGGCCGCTCCACGGTGTTCTGTGGACACTCCCACGGCATTCCCTCAATGCTCCCACGGTATTCCCTCAACACTCCCACGGCATTCCGTGAACTCCCCCAACAGGGCTTGCCAGATTCCGCCGCCCGCGAAAGCTGCGGAATCTGGCAAGCCTTCTTTTTACCGCCATTCCTTTCCGTTCCCCCTCTTTTGTTACGCCATCAATAGTTTCTGATACAAATCAGTGGGGTGAGAATGGGGAAATATCCGTAACTTTGCAACCTAAAACCATTTTTACTAACAAAAAAAGTATTGAAGACCATCATGAGAAGGCTTTTACTGTCTGCCGCCTGCGTGGCAGCAATGGGCATGCAGGCCCAGAATCCGTTTGTACAGACCTGGTTTACCAGCGACCCCGCACCAATGGTACACAATGACAGAATGTATGTCTATACCGGGCATGATGAAGACGGTGCCGACTTCTTCTGGATGCAGGAGTGGCGCATCTATTCCACTGACGACATGGTGAACTGGCAAGACCACGGCTCGCCGCTGGCCCTCGAGTCGTTCTCATGGGCAGACGACCGCGCCTGGGCGGCACAGTGCATCGAGCGCAACGGCAAGTTCTACTGGTACATCTGCGCCCACTCCAAGCTGTCGGGCGGCATGGCCATCGGCGTGGCCGTTGGCGACACGCCCACGGGCCCCTTCCGCGATGCGTTAGGCAAGCCGCTGTTCGAGAACGGCAGCTGGGACCACATAGACCCCACGGTCATGATTGACGATGATGGGCAGGCATGGCTGATGTGGGGCAATCCGCGGGTCTACTACCTGAAACTCAACCCCGATATGATTTCGTATGAGGGCGAGGTCGGCATGCTGCCCATGACCGAAGAGGCTTTCGGCTCGCCCGTTATGAAAGAGCGGGAGGCGGGCAAGACCTACAAGGACTCCTACGTGGAAGGCCCGTGGCTGATGCGGAAGCCCACGCCCGCCACCGCACAGGCGGGTGCGAAAAAGGGCAAGAAGGCCGGCAAGCGCGGGGCAGACGACCGCTACTACCTGCTCTATGCCGCCGGCGGTGTGCCTGAACACATCAGCTACTCAAAGGCGCCAACGCCCACGGGACCCTGGACATACGTGGGCGAGATTATGCCGCTCTGCGACACGAAATCGTTCACCAACCACTGCGGCGTAGCCGACTACAAGGGGCACTCCTACTTCTTCTACCACACGGGCAAGCTGCCGAATGGCGGCGGCTTCGGCCGCAGCGTGGCTGTCGAGGAGTTCCAGTGGAACGCTGACGGCACGTTCCCCACCATCATGCCCACCGATGAGGGTGTGAAGCCCGTGGGCACGTTCAACCCCTTCCGCCGCGTGGAGGCTGAGACCATGGCCTTCTCGCGCGGCATAAAAACCGAGCAGAACGACCAGATAGGTGTCTACGTTACCGACATTCACAACGGCGACTACATCAAGCTGCAGAACGTGGCGCTCGACCGGCAGCCGCTGCACACCTTCACGGCGCGCGTGGCCAGCGGCCTGCGCGGCGGCGCCATCGAAGTGCGCCTCGACAGCCTGGGCGGGCCGCAGATTGGCCGCCTCGAAGTGCCGGGCACCGGCGGATGGGAGCAGTGGCAGACACTGACCGCCAACCTGACCGCCACCGCCAACGGCACCCACGACCTCTACTTCTGCTTTGTGGGCCGGAAGGGGCCGAAGCTCTTCAACTTCGACTGGTGGGAGTTCAAATAACCCCCTGCCACGAGACAGCACCGGCAAACCACCATTTAACACATGCCATCTATTTTTTAATCACCAAAACTTCTGACTTATGAAAAAACTATTCTTGCTGCTGCCCTTGCTGGCAGTGCTGGCCTGCTCGCAGCAGGCAACAGAAAACCCGGTGCTGACCGTTGAGGGAGGCTCCATTCAGGGCGTTCCTGCCGAGAACGCAGGCGTGTTTGTCTATCGCGGCATTCCCTATGCAGCGCCCCCCATCGGCGACTTGCGCTGGAAAGAGCCGCAACCCGTGGTGGCATGGGAGGGCATACGCCTCTGCGACAAGTTCGGCCACCCCGGCTATCAGGCCGTTCACTACCCTGGCTTCTATACCTCAGAGTGGGGCTACGGCGACGAGTCACCCTACAGCGAAGACTGCCTCTACCTGAACGTGTGGACCACCGCCCCAGGCCAGGCCGACAAGAAGCTGCCCGTGGCACTCTGGATTCACGGCGGCGGCTACCGCGAGGGCTGGGGCTCAGAGCCTGAGTTCGACGGACAGGAGTGGGCCAGCAAGAACGTAGTGCTGGTCAGCATCAACTACCGCCTGGGCATCTTCGGCTTCATGACCCACCCCGAGCTGTCGGCCGAGAGCCCCAACCATGTCAGCGGCAACTACGGCATTCTCGACCAGATACAGTCGCTGAAATGGATTAAGAACAACATTGCGCAGTTCGGCGGCGACCCCGACAACGTGACCATCTTCGGCCAGAGCGCCGGCGCAGGCAGCGTGCGCACACTCTGCGAGTCGCCCCTGGCCCGCGGCCTGTTCCACAAGGCGGTTATCATGAGCGGCGGCGGCATCAACGTGCCTGCCAAGGATGGCGAGGAGGCCAAGCCCGCCACGCCTGTCAACCGCTTCTTCACCTACAACCCCTCACTGGCCGAGAGCGAGGCACAGACCAAGAAAGTCATGGACTGGGCCGGGCTGACCGACCTGCAAAAGCTGCGCGCCGCCTCGACGGAGCTGCTCTACACCATTCCGCAGCTCTACACCATGGTGACCAAGGACAACGTGTTCCTCATGCAGCGGCCTATTGTCGACGGCTATGTATCGCTGAAACCGTTTGACGAAGCTACCCGCGACAACAGCATCGCCGATGTACCCTACATGATTGGCTACACCATGAACGACATGGGCTCCATGGCTCCCGGCATTGCCGAGTTCTGCAAGGTGCGCCAGAGCCAGGGCGGCAAGGCGTGGGCCTACGAGTTCGCGCGCCCGCTGCCCGACGACGGGAAGCATCCCGAGATTACCGACCGCCTGAAGGGCGCTTTCCACTCCAGCGACCTCTGGTTTGTGTTCAAGAGCCTGAAGCACTGCTGGCGCCCCTGGACACAGGGCGACTGGGATTTGGCAGAGAAGATGCTCACCGCCTGGACAAACTTCGCCAAGCATGGCGACCCCAACGGTCAAGAGGCCGGCGCATGGGCGCCATGCACCGAGGAAGCCCCGCAGTTCATGCTCTTCAAGCTCGATGCCAACGATGCCGAGGCTTCCGAAATGGGTGAGCCTATCTTGCCGCAGTAGCCGCAACCGCTTCAACAGAGCGGCAAGAGCTGCCTGACGAAAAGACAAAACAAGCGCACAGCCACTTTCCCTCATGCCGCGGACAC
>JAFLSH010000156.1 GCA_022511055.1 Prevotella sp.
GAACTACGCATAACTATGCATGCCGCCCAGGAAGTAGTTCACGCCGAAATAGGTCATCAGGAGAGTCAAGAAGGCCAGCACCATGTAGAGGTGATAGCTGCGGGCGCTGCGCAGGAAGGGCAGCGACTGGCTATGCACGGCAACGGCGTAGACCATGAAGGTGATGAGTGCCCACGTCTCCTTCGGGTCCCAGCTCCAGTACGTTCCCCACGAGACGTTGGCCCAGATGGCGCCGATGAAAATGCCCATGCCGAGGGCGGTAAGGGCGGGAAAGAGGAACAGCTGGGAGAGCAGCTGCAGCTCGTCGGCCTGACTGCGCATGAAAAGGGCGGTCAGACCGCAGATGCAGGTGAGTGACAAGAGGGCAAACGATATCATGATGATGCTGACATGCAGGGTCAGCAGCGGCGAATTGAGTACGGGCATCAGGTGGCTGATTTGCGGGTCCATCTGCGAGATGTGGCTGACCAGCAGAAAGATGCCTGACAAGAGGAAGCCGAAGGTGAGCATGATGGGAAACCAGCGGCTCACGGCGAGCGAGACGAGCATGATGGCCCAGGCCAGAAAGAGCATGGTCTCGTAGCCGTTGGCCATGGGAATGGTGCCCGTGACTGTCCAGCGCAGCGCCAGGCAGGCCGACAGGGCAAGGAACGCCATCAGCAGGGCGGCGCACTGCCAGCGGTAGGTGGGGCGCAGGCGGCCGGAGATGAGGAGAAGGAACGAGAGGATGCCCATGGTCAGGCAGACTACGAACAGAATGGTGGCAAAGGGCACTTGGTTGTAGGCGCGCTCGGCTTTCACCTGCGTGGGGCTGGGCAGCGAGCTGCGGCCGAAGGTGGTCTGGTAGGCCAGTATCCTGTCCAGAAAGGCCGTTATCCCGGGCTCGTTGTTGACCTGCACCTCGCTGTTGAGCAAGGTGAATATTTCGCGGATGTAGTTTCGGTGTTCCGCATCTATGTTGGCAGCCAGGTTGTCGGTGGGGGCATACCACGTGATGCGCTCCTTGCCGCGGTAGGGCAGCAGTTTCAGCGGCGTGCCGCTGTGCAGCTCCATGATGAGCATCAGCTTCTCGTCGACCTTGGCCGCCTCCTCGTGGAAGCGCTCCTGTTGCTGCCCCCGGTAGTATTCCCGCACGTAGGGCCCCAGCAAGTAGCCGTTCTTGTTGAAGAAGTAGTTCAGGCTGGCGTGGTCGGGTATGTTGAGCCGCCTTTTCAGCTCGCCGCCCTTCACCTTGACTATAGGCTCGTCGGCCCAGTCGTCATAGAAGAAGATAAACCCGGTCAGCACCTGCTCGGCGGTGTAGCCGTTGTAGTCGCGGCTGCCGCAGAGCTTCTTGGTGAAGTCAATGGCATAGGTCTGAACGGGGCACACGCGGTCGTTATAGACCATGAACAGCTGGCCGAACT
This sequence comes from Prevotella sp., assembly GCA_022511055.1. Taxonomy (GTDB): domain Bacteria; phylum Bacteroidota; class Bacteroidia; order Bacteroidales; family Bacteroidaceae; genus Prevotella. The sequence continues at coordinate 1,407 of JAFLSH010000156.1, forward strand.
GGCGGGCGCTCTCCGGCGAGAGGGTACGCGGGGCGGCCATGCCGCCGTGGCCGGCAGCAAACAGCAGCAACAGCGCCGCCGCACCGCGCCTGAGCAGTGGCGAGCGCAGCAGCTGGCGGTAGGTGCCGCGGGGGTCGAAGAGCATCCAGACGAGCGAGACGAACAGCAGCGCATAGCCCGCATAGGTTACGGGAATGCCCCACGGGTCGCTGTTCATGGCGAGAACGCTGCCCTGCATGTCGCTGTCGAAGCTGCTCTGGTAGAGGCGCACGGAGCGGAACGAGGCAATGTTGTTCATCGACACGGTGGCCTTCGCCTGACTGCTCTCGTCGGTCATGGTGATGGTGGAAACGTAGTCGGCGGCGGCGCTGGTGCCCTCGTGGTAGCGCACCTCGAAGTGGTCGAGCGTCACGGCGAAGGGCAGCTGCCTGACCTGCATGTCGCCGGTCACGTACTGGCGGGTGGTCTCGCCGGTGCGCAGGTGTATCATGCCCTTCGAGGCGGTGAGGTGTGTCAGCAGCGCTCCCGCCAGAATCAGCACAAACGCCAGGTGGAGCGCCACGGCCGATGGCCGCCTGACCCGCTGCCGCAGAAAATAGGCCGCGGCCGCAGCGGCCAGCACCGCCCAAAGCAGCGCAAACCACCATGCGCCGTAGATGTGGTCTGAGACATAGGCCGTGCCGTGGTATTTCTCGGCAACCGTGGCGGCTGCCATGACCGTAATCACCGCCAGATAGAGCGCGGCAACGCTTTTTATTCCAGGCAATTTCATCGTGTAGTGTCCTTTTGGCGTGTAAAGATACGAACTTTCGGCCGAATGAAAGCATTGTTTTTGTTAAAAAACCACAAATCCCCCTCCCCGTGCCATCGGGGGAGGGGGATTCGCGGCTAAATGGACTCTATAAACCGCACTATGGCATCGCGGTCGGCCTTTGGCAGACGGTAGAACGCCTCCGTAGCCTGATAGGCATCCGACTGCCGTGAGTAGCCGTGCCACATGATGGCCTCAACCACCGTGCGGGCGCGGCAGTCGTGCAGGCGGTCGTCAGCACCCGTCAGCTGGCGCGACAGTCCGCGCCCCCAGAGGGGTGTCGTGCGGCACCAGCCGGTGCGAATGTCGTTCTCCATGAACAGGCGGTGCTGCACCATGTCGGTGTAGGGCCAGATGGTCTGGTAGGGGTACTTGGGCAGCACCTCGGCGGCATTCTTGCCGATGCTGGCGGCGTATGCCTTGATGCTGGCATCCACCCACATGTCGTCGGCCCCGGTCTTCCATGAGGGGCGGTGGCACTGGGCGCAGCCAATCTGGGTGAACAGTGTCTTGCCGCGCTGCACGGCGGCGTTGTCCAGGTCGCGGGCGGCGGGCACGGCCAGGCCGCGGTGCCAGACCATGAACTGGTAGTACTGCTTGTCGGTCATCTCCTCCTCGCCGCCGTAGTAGTCGTCGTTGAGCAGGTAGCGCTCGAAGGTGCTGGCATAGGCCACGCTGGGCGTGTTCAGCACTTCGTAGACACGCGCCCTGATGCCCTCGTCAGTACCGTCGGCATAGTAGGGGTGCAGGATATGCGTTGGCGAAGCGCCATGCTCCCTGATGTAGCTGATAACCCCCGCATCCTCGCTCATGGCCTTGGCCCACGGCTCGGTGGTGTAGAGCCAGTGGCGGTCGGAGCGCGTCACGTTGGTGATGTTCCAGATGGCATTGGCGCCGGCCCCGTCTTGCAGCGAGCCGCGGGTCATGGCATAGGTGAACTTCTTCACGATGCCTTTCCCGCCGTTGTGGGCCCTGGTGTCGTTGTAGGGGGCGGTGTAGTAGGCCGAGGCGGCAAAGTCGTTGGCGGCCTTATCCCACATGGCGGGATTCAGCTCCAGATGCTGCGCCTCACGGCGATACTGCTCGCGCATGTCGTCGTCGCTGATGGCATCAATCAGCCCCGTGCCGTAGACACCAATGGTCGACTCAAGGCGCACCTCGTAGTTGGAAGGCAGGGGGCTGGTGTTGAAGGCCGTAACGGGAATGGTCACCTCGGGATAGATGAGTTCATACGCCTCTCCGTCGGGGAACGTCATGGCCAGGCCGCTCGGCATGGCCTTGACCTCCTTCCACTCAATCGTAATCTGACTCTCGTCGATAGGCGCCTTGAAGGGCGACATGGCCTGTGTCTGGGGCATGCCCGTCACCTCGCTGATGTAGCTGTTGGCAGCATAGGCGTTGCCGTTGCCGTCGACACCGGCCGTCGGGTGGTAGACCACCAGCAGATAGCCGTTGCCAATGGTGTTGGCGCGGTATTCCGTCTGGCGCTTGCCGTGGCCGTAGGAGGGGTGGCAGGCTATGCAGCCGTTGCGCACCCAGGCAGGGCCGAGACCCTTGCGGGGAGCCACATCGAAGGTGTACAGGTGTTCAAAGAAATCCTCGCCCGTGTTGAAGTCTGCCTCCATGCCTGCCACGTTCTCCACGGCAGGGGCTGCCGCAGAGTAGCTGGCCTTCCGGGTCGTTCCCAGCTGGCCGCCGGGATACCACTCCTCGGCAGTGAAGACCGCATTGGCCTGTCCGAATGTGCTTTCCTCGGCAGTCAGTTCGCCGAGCCCCGGCACCGTTGTCTCGTCATCGGTACAGGCTGCCATGAAAATGACAGCCAGTCCGAGAACTGCACTTAGTTTCTTCTTCATATCTAACATTTATCTATCTTTTTTATTGAATGATTAATCCCAGTCCTCATCGTCATCGAAGTCTATGTTCCATATCGTGCAGCAATACTTCACGAAGGGAGAAGGCAGGTTGCTGATGGCCTCAACGGCGCTGACACAAGCCCCTTCCACAGCCTTGTTGACATCGGCCCTGTTCACGCTGGCAAAGAATGTGTGGAAGCTGTACTGGCTGGCAGTCTTGTCGGTAGAGCCCAGCCAGACATTGCGGATAGAGCGCATGTTGTCGCGGAAGTCCGTAATGGAGTTGTAGCTATAGGGAGACTCCACGTATGACACATCGCCGACAGAAAAGGGGTTGGCAATCTTGGCCGTTCCCACCTCGTTGGCAATGGCCACGCAGCTGCCCTCGTCATCGGTAAGCACCTGCGAAACGGCGGCTTTCAGCGTCTTGAAGGTACTCTTGCTGTTCACGCCGGCACCAACAAGATTCTCGCCGTAGCTGAGACCGTTCTCCGTCGTATGGTCAAGGCGGGCAGCCTTCACCTCGGCCACGCGGCTTGCGTTGGCCGTGGTCTCTCCCTCCCATGCTACCTGCAGCTGGAAACAGCGTTGCTTCAGCAGTGTGCAGATGGCCTGGGCATAGGCCAGCTCCTGTGCGCCGCTGACTTTCTCGAAGTTCTTGTAAGTGTCGTTGGCCTGGAACTCGGCCACCGTGCGGGGCCTGCCGTCACGGAAGAGAATGAACTCCAGCGCATGGAAGCCAAGGATAGTGGCATCTTCCAGCATGTCGTCATTCATGCCATTGCTGAAATAGCTCAGCAGCAGCGAGCGGTTCAGGGGCCACGAGTCAATCGTCGGGTCTACGTCGAAGTCAGAGGCGGCTCCCATCAGGAAAGCCTCGGAGCGCTCCCAGTTCAGGCGGGCGGCCTTGAAGTCATCGCAGGCCTGGTTAATCTGCGCCTGCGTAATCGTGTTGACAGTCAGGCCGTGCAGGGTCTTCTCCAGATGCTCCACATCGTCAGCCAAGTCGGTATAGGTCGGCACAATCACGTTGCTGACCAGATTCTGGAGTACCTGATAGAGATAAGCCTCCTGTGTCTCAGAAAGTCGGGCAGAGGCTATCACCGTATTGGCGGAATAGAGCGCCGTCTCCAAATCGGTGCAGGCATCAATGGCGTTCCGCCCAAAAGTCTTGTCGCTGTAGCTGGCGGCCGCCGTGTTTGAGGGATAAGTGTCGTTATCCACATCGGGAGCGGTTGTTACAATACTGAATACACCGTCGTTAGTTCCGCCGTTGTCATCGCTGTCACTGCCACATGCCGTGAGAGCCAGGGCAGACATGAGTACTGCCACTGATAGAAATGAATGCTTTTTCATAATAGTTATTACAAGATTAGTTGTTATAATGTTTTCTGTTCCAATGCGTTCAGTTGCTGCTGCAGCTGGTTGATGCGGTCGTTCAGCTTCTGCACGTCATACTGCTCCCGCTGCGCCAGCTTCGTGTGCCCAAGGTCAAACCAGCCCTCATAGGCTATGCCAAGATTGACAGAAGGCTCATTGTTGTAGAGACTCTTCAGGAAACGCTTGGAGTACTCAGCCTTCACCACCACCTGCCTTACGGGGTGGTAGTTGATGCCGAGCGCCATGCGCCTTACCGCCGTATAGTCATAGCCTACCCCTTTGGTCTTGCTGGCGTATGGGTTGTACTGCTCGTAGCGCCCGAAGACATACATCCGCTGCTGGCTGTTGCGCAGGCAGTGAATCTGCGAGAAAAGGTCGTAGCCGGCCTCAATGCCCACGGCATACGCATTCTTGCTGACATAGGCCGAGTGTTTGTAGGGTGACTTCGAGTTAAGGCGGTTATACACGTATTTCAGTTCCTCCGCATCGCCGAGATAGCCGTAGTCGGCCTGTCCGCGGATAATCCAGTTATGGTTGTTGTAGGTGAAGTCCACGGAGCCAATGGCCACTACTCCCTTGTACTCGGCATCTACCCCGTTGGCGTTGCGCGGATAGCTATTGCCAATGCTGTGCCCATAGTAGCCGCTGACACCCACGCGCAGGCCAGTAACGGTGTAGTTGTCCACGCGCAGGGCAGCACCATATTTGTTGGCAATGTCAAACTCCAAGGGCGATTTGTGCCCTTTGTTAATCCAGCCGGTGTTGGTGAAGTGGTCAGCATTCAAGCCTGCCAGGAACTGCGCTTCATAGCGGAAATCCCCATAGCGCCCCCAGAAGGAGACTCCCGTCTGATGCCACGTGGAGGGCAGAATCGTGTTCTCGCCTTCGGGGCGGTAGACCGTGAAGAAGTTCAGGGGCTCGTGGTGGGCATTGTTCAGGCCAACGGGCACAACGATATGGCCGGCACGAATGTTCGCCCAGCGGCCGAAGGACTTCTGAATCCAGAACTGCTCCAGTTCCACCTCGCCGCCTTTCTCGGTCTCCTGTTCCCACTCGCCCCCTTCCTCATCTTCCTTCTCGTAGGCAATGCCGTTGCCGCCATGTTCAAACTCAATCTCGGTGCCGAAGCTCCAGCCCTTGCCGAAATCATACCCTAAATAGACCACGGCGTGGGGAATGTCGAAGCGCCCGTGGCTGGGGTCATTCCTGTGTGCCTCCGGCTGGCTGTACCGGCTGACGTGGTCACTGTAAAAATTGCGCGAATAGCCAACTTCGCCGTAGCCGCCCACACTCAACCGGCTACCTATTTCGCCATTATTCAGGCTATCCGCCACATTTCCCTGCGCATCAGCCGCCACGCAGCAGCCCATCAGCACAGATGTAAAAATCACTTGTCTAATCATAACGTTTACTCCTTTATTTTTGCGGCTGCAAAGGTATTTTGTTTTAATCATTTCCACAATACCTAAAAATAGTGAAATTCCCTGAAACCACGAACTAACATATCATGCGAGAAAAGTAGCCACTAAAAAATCTACCCAAGAAACGCCTAAACGGCGCCGGGAAAAGAAAGATAGGCAAAAATTTGGAAGTATGGCAAATTTTTGCTACCTTTGCAGCCGCAAATATGCGATTGGACGATGGTGTAACGGTAACACTACAGGTTTTGGTTCTGTCATTCCCGGTTCGAATCCGAGTCGTCCAACTCTTTCCAAGAGAAGCGGTATCGGGAGGTGCCGCTTCTTCTTTTTGCTCTGCCGTTGACACAGCCTTTGCCTTTTTATCATTTTTAAGTATTCTTTTTTTGGCCGTTTGTATTATATTTAGTAAT
>JAFLSH010000157.1 GCA_022511055.1 Prevotella sp.
GTGGTAATTCCCGCCCGAAACCAAGAATCCTAAAGTGTAGAAAATAACAGGAAAACGGCGAAAACCATGTATAGTTGAGTGTGCAAAACAGCCCACTACACATATCACAATCGTCTGTATTTCAACTAATTGTATTGATTTATGCATAGTTCGACCATTTTCCCAAAACTTTTTTCAAATCGGATTTTTGGGGGAACACTTTCTTGTTTGAAACCAGTTCCATTATCAGATAAGAAAAGGCAATTACGTTCAATCTTATAAGTTTCTTATTCATAATCTATACGTATATTTCACAAATAAATATCACTAAGGTTTGTTTTATTCAAGAAATATTCATATATTTGTAGCAGAAATAATATTTATCATAAATTGATGATTTATGGCAAAGAAAGTAGCAAGATTAACAGAGGGAGAATTGTCTGCATTAATTAGAGATATCACAATGTCGGTTTTAAACGAAGCCGATAAGGAAACATACGCAAGATTGTGGGCGGCAAGTGGAAAAGCCCAAGAACAGCTTCAAAATGGAAGTTATCAAGAAAAACTTGGAGAAATTGGTAGAGTTCGAGATAATGATTGCAAATATGATAGGGTAAAGGAGATTGAGAAAGAGGTGTTAGCATCTGCTCTTGTACCGCATAAAGAAACAAAGTATATGTTCTTTACCAAATCTGGTCGGGACTTTGGATGTAGGGTTATTTTTGAACTCAATTCTGCCCCAAAGATTAAAGATAGTGAAATTATATTAGACGGCACAGTAATATTTAATCAAGAAGCAAGATATGGTAAAATACATATCCAAGATGGGAAAGCGGTATATATTAAAGGTAAATTTCATTATGTTTTGGAGCCAGACAATAGAACAAAACCTGCTTGGGATGCTTTATTGGCAGATATCCACAAGGGATTGCAAAATGCAAACAATTTATGAAAATGTTGTAAAACTTATCTAACTTTGCGCCACAAACAAATAAAACCTGATAATTATGTACACACAATTACAAACAAATCCTACCATCAATAATATATGGTGCATCCCATATGAGAACCTGCGTTTGAATACAAATACAAATGCAAGATGTATAGAGGTATTTCCTAATATTCCGAATGACGCAATTGTTGTCTACTCATCATCAGATGAAGGAATAACGGTGCTTGGTTATTATGCACTTGACAATCTTAATATGACACAATCAGAGAACTATGAATCCTTCAAAAGCGCAACAATTGACATGCAAGGACAAGACCCGACAAGAGAAATAAGACGGCGGCATTGCACTCGCATAAGAGAGTGGATATTTGATAATTCTTTAAAAAATGAAGAATACCTTAGACATATTTGTTTGTCAATTGTCTTGAATCTAAAATCAATTGTATGGTTTAATAACAAACGGGGAGAGATTTCCTTTTATCCTGTTGCTGATGGGTTTGTAAATATGGGAGCGATTTCTTATTTCGTCAATGAATTTATGAATGAATAAATGCAGTCATTTCAGATTACATTCCTATATAATTTTGAGTCACTGCTATGTTATTGCCTAAGATTTTAGGCAGAGATAACCACCACTAAAATGTAGAAATAAAGATGAAAAGACTTGTATATGGCGGCCTGCTGATGGTCGTAGGAATGGCAACCGCTGGTTGCGGAGGGCAGACCGGGCATAGGGTCGGTTTGCCGGTAGACTCTGACACGATTGTGCTGGAGCAGCCAGAGATGGAAGTGCCGGCGGTGGTTGGCGGCGACAGCATCGACAATGTGCCCCCACCCCCTTCCGACACTGTGATTCGCAACAGGAAAGAGGCGCTGCCGACAACCGATAGCCAAAGGCTGCCGCAAGAACATAACAGCCAGAATGGCGAGCAGCCGCAAAGCCCGCCGCCAGCCAACGAAGACGGACAGACGATGCCTGCCGTACCAAACGAAACGCCTGAGCCAGAAAGCCCAGGCGAGTCGTTAGAGGAATAAGAGGGATTGTAATATAAAGAGGGGCTACAACTTAGCCAGCTCTACCACCTTGTTGACAGCGGCCGGCAGCCCATCGGCGTTCTTACCGCCTGCCTGTGCGTAGTGGGGCTGACCGCCACCGCCACCCTGAATCAGCTTGGCGGCCTCGCGGACCATCTGGCCGGCGTTCAGACCGTGGTCTTTCACCAAGTCATCACTCATCATGACACTAAGCATGGGCTTCTCCTGATAGAGCGAGCCGATGGCGCAGAGGAACGGCGCAGCCACGGCGGCGCGCAGCTGGAACACCAAATCCTTCACTGAGTTGGGCGGCATGTTGATGACCTTTGTGAGAACATTGACACCGTTCACGGTCTGTATCTCGGTCATCAGGTATTCCTTCGTGCGCTCCACGGCCTGTGCCTGGAACTGCTCTATCTCTTTCTTCATGGTGTTATGCTCCTCGATGTAGCTCCGAATGACACCTTCCAGGTCCTTGGCGTTGTTGAAGAACGCCTTGACGGCCTTCAGGTGGTCTTCCATCACGTACATCAGGTCTTCGCACTCGCGCCCGGTCTTGGCCTCGATGCGGCGGATGCCGGCAGCCACGCTGCTCTCCGACAGAATCTTGAAGAAGCCTATCCTACCCGTTGCCGAGGCATGGATGCCACCGCAGAACTCGCACGAGGGGCCGAAGCGCACCACGCGCACCTTGTCGCCGTACTTCTCGCCGAAGAGGGCGATGGCTCCCATTTTCTTAGCTTCCTCGAAAGGCGTGTCGCGATGCTCATCGAGGGGGATGTTCTGCCTTATCAGGTCGTTCACCATGCGCTCCACCTGGCGCAACTCCTCATCGGTCACTTTCTGGAAGTGCGAGAAGTCGAAGCGCAGCGTGTCAGGGCAGACATACGAGCCCTTCTGCTCCACATGGTCGCCCAGCACCTGCTTCAGCGCGTAGTCGAGCAAGTGCGTGGCCGTGTGGTTGGCAGCCGAGGCATCTCGCTTGTCAGTGTCTACGCACGCCATGAACTCTGCCGTGGGGTCTTTGGGCAGCTGCTTCACGATGTGTACCGACTGGTTGTTCTCGCGCTTCGTGTCGATGATGTCTATGGTCTCGTTCTCGTTGACCAGCACACCCTGGTCGCCGACCTGGCCACCCATCTCGCCATAGAACGGCGTGAAGTCAAGCACTAACTCGTAGAACTCGGCCTTCTTCTGCGTTACCTTGCGGTAGCGCAGGATGTGGCAGCTGTATTCCGTATAGTCATAGCCCACGAACTGCTGCTCGCCGGCGGCCAGCTCTGTCCAGTCGCTGTTTTCCACCTGTGCGGCATTGCGGGCGCGCTCCTTCTGCTTCTGCATCTCGACATTGAACTGCGCCTCGTTCACGGTAAAGCCGTTTTCGCGGCAAATCAGCTCAGTCAGGTCGAGCGGGAAGCCGTAAGTGTCGAACAGGCGGAACGCCTGCACACCATCCAGTTCGGTCTGCTGGCCGGCGCGCAGCTGCTCCATGGCCTTGTCGAGCAGCGAGATGCCCTTATCGAGTGTGCGCAGGAAGGCATCTTCCTCTTCCTTCATCACCTTGCCGATGAGCTGCTGCTGGGCCTTCAGTTCAGGGAAGGCATCGCCCATCTCCTCGACCAGCGTGGGCAGCAGCTTGTAGAGGAACGCCTCTTTCTGTCCGAGGAACGTGTAGGCGTAGCGCACGGCGCGGCGCAGAATGCGGCGGATGACGTAGCCCGCCTTCGCGTTAGACGGCAGCTGACCGTCAGCGATGGAGAAGGCCACGGCGCGCAAGTGGTCGGCGCAGACGCGCATGGCCACGTTGGTGTTCTCCTGAGCCTTGCTGGTGGCAGCACCGGCCGCCTCTTCCTCGAAAGTCGTGTATTTCAGACCCGTAATCTGCTCCTCAGCCTTGATAATCGGCTGGAACACATCGGTATCATAGTTCGAATGCTTGCCCTGCATCATGCGCACCAGGCGCTCGAAGCCCATGCCGGTGTCAATGACGTTCATAGACAGCTTTTCCAGCGAGCCATCGGCCTTGCGGTTGTACTGCATGAACACCAAGTTCCAGATTTCAATGACCTGCGGGTCATCTTTGTTCACCAAATCGCGACCGCTGATGCCGCTCTGGGCGCGCTGCTCAGGCGTGCGGCTGTCGACATGGATTTCCGAGCAGGGGCCGCAGGGGCCTGTGTCGCCCATCTCCCAGAAATTGTCATGCTTGTTGCCGTTGATGATGTGGTCTTCAGGCACGTGCTTCCGCCAGTAGCCGGCAGCCTCATCATCACGCTCAAGCCCCTCGGCCGGGTCGCCTTCGAACACGGTGACATAGAGGTCTTCGGGATTCAGCTTCAGCACATCGACCAGATATTCCCACGCCATGTCGATAGCCCCTTCCTTGAAGTAGTCGCCAAACGACCAGTTGCCCAACATCTCGAACATGGTGTGGTGATAGGTGTCATGGCCGACTTCTTCCAGGTCGTTGTGCTTACCGCTGACACGCAGGCACTTCTGCGTGTCGGCCCGGCGGCGCGGCTCCGGGTCGCGCGTTCCCAGGATAATGTCCTTCCACTGGTTCATGCCTGCGTTGGTAAACATCAACGTAGGGTCGTCTTTGATGACCATGGGTGCCGAGGGCACGATGGCGTGTTGCTTCGACTCGAAGAATTTCTTGAACGAGTCGCGAATCTCTTTTGCTGTCATTACGCTCATTGGTTATTTTGGCTTTTTAATTTTTTCCGATTTGAAAATTTGGGTGCAAAGGTACGAAATTATTCTTAATTATTTGTTTTTATTTCATAATTTATTCGTAACTTTGTGCCGTAAATCAGTAAAACAGCGAAACAAATCCGCAGACCAGCATGGCACTCAACGAATACAAACCACAGAAGCTCTACTTCTCCATCAAGGAAGTAGCCGAAATGTTCGGACTCAACGAGAGTACCCTTCGGTACTGGGAGACCGAGTTCCCGTTCCTGAAGCCCAAGACGGCCGGCCCATCGAAAGTGCGCCAGTATCAGGAGAAAGACATTGAGCAGATACGCCTCATTCACAACTTGGTGAAGGTGCGCGGCTTCAAGCTGGCCGCCGCCAAGAAAATCATCCATGCCAACCGCAACGGTGCCGACCGCACGGCCGAGGTGCTGACACGCCTCATCGACGTGCGCACCGAGCTGCAGGCCCTGAAGGAGCAGATGGACTACCTGCAATAGAGAACAGGAGCGGAAACCAAGGACTAACCTGACGAAAACCGACAATCACGATGAAAAAGACTTTCCTGAAAGTGCTGACCGTAGTGTCAGCGGTGCTGCTCTGCCTCACCGCCAACGCCGAGAACTACCCCTACCGCAGCGACTACCTGTGGCTCACCGTGCCCGACCATGCCGACTGGCTCTACCAGACGGGGGAGCGGGCAAAGATAGAGGTTACTTTCCTGAAATACGGCATTCCGCAAGACGTGGAGGTGCGCTATGAAATCGGCCCTGACGAGATGCCGGCCACCTCGGCGGGCAAGGTGCAGCTGAAGAACGGCCGCGCCACGATAGACATGGGCACCATGAAGCAGCCGGGATTCCTCGACCTCAGGCTGACCGCCACCGTGGCCGACAAGACCTATAAGCACCACGTGAAGGTGGGCTTCTCGCCCGAGCGGCTGCAGCCCTTCACCAAGAATCCGAAGGACTTCGACCAGTTCTGGGCGAAGAATCTGGAAGAGGCGCGCAAGACACCTGTCAGTGTCAGCTGCACCAAGTCAGACAAGTACACCACCGACAAGGTGGACTGCTATCTGCTGAAGATACGCACCGACAGCCGCCACAGCATCTACGCCTACCTGACCAAGCCCAAGGCGCAAGCCGCCACGACCGGGGGCAGCGGCGCGAAGTACCCCGTGGTACTCTGCCCGCCCGGTGCCGGCATCAAGACCATCAAGGAGCCGATGCGCAACCACTATTATGCCGAGAACGGCTTCATACGGCTGGAGATGGAGATACACGGACTGAATCCCGAGATGAGCGACGAGCAGTTCAAGGAGATTTCCACCGCCTTCTCTGCCGAGAACGGCTACGTGGAGAACGGACTTGACGACCGCGACAACTACTACATGAAGCATGTCTACACGGGCTGCGTGCGCGCCATTGACTACCTCTGCTCCCTGCCCGACTGGGACGGGCGGAACGTCATTGTGCAGGGCGGCAGCCAGGGCGGCGCGCTCTCGATTATCACCGCCGCGCTCGACAAGCGGGTGACGGCCTGCGTGGCCAACCACCCGGCGCTGAGCGACGTGGCGGGCTATCTGGACAACCGCGCCGGCGGGTGGCCGCACATGAACCGCGAACACAACATGCTGACACCCCAGAAGGTGGAGACACTGCAATACTACGACGTGGTGAACTTCGCCCGCCGCGTGACCTGCCCGGTGTTCCTCACGTGGGGCTACAACGACGACGTGTGCCCGCCCACCACGAGCTACATTGTCTGGAATCTCATCACCGCCCCGAAAGAGTCGCTCATTACGCCCATCAACGAGCATTGGACAACGAGCGACACGAACTACAGCCAGATGTTATGGATAAAGGAGCATCTGAAATGACGAGCCGCAAGCGGTGCGCGCTGCTGCTGTGCCTGCTCTGCGTGCTGTCGACCGCCGCCGCCCAGCAACGCCCCAAATATGAGTTCATGCGCAACCTGCCGGTCTACGCCGACTCGCTGATAGCCGACCTGAGCTACCCGCTGGCGTGGCAGAACAGCGGCATCAGGCGTTTCAGCAAGTGGCGCAAGGCGGCGCGGCAGAAGGTGTTCGACTGCATGCTGACACCCCCGCCCCCACCGGCGGGGATGGAGCGCCGGCAGGCGGGCCGGTCGGCCGGCCAACCGCAGCCTTACCCCGCCACCGTGGTCTTTGAGGAACAGCGCGACGGCTACAAAGCCCGCAAGATAGAGATTCGCCTGTCAAGATACTACACCGTGCCCGCCTACGTGCTGATTCCCGACGGCCCGGGGCCCCACCCCGCCGTCAATGTGCTGCACGACCACGGCGGCCATCTCTTCATCGGCAAGGAGAAGATGATACGCCCGCTGGCCTGCGAGGACTCCACGGTCATCCGCGATGCCGACGAGTGGCTCGCCGGCTACGAGGGGCAGTACTTCGGCGACTATCTGGCGCGCCACGGCTACGTGGTCTTTTCGGCCGATGCCCCCATGTGGGGCGAGCGCGGACAGAAGGAAGGGCCGCGGCGCGACCGCTACGACATGATAGCCGGCAACATGATGATGTACGGC
>JAFLSH010000158.1 GCA_022511055.1 Prevotella sp.
GAACTCGGAACTAAGCTTTAGGAGAGCCTTGTTATATCCATTTAACTATCAGGGCCACTGCATGTCTGAGCCTGCGGTGCTGCCGTGGCAATCATGTTTGCGGGTGCAAAGGTAGTGGAAAATCTGCAAAAAAACAAATAAAACGCTGATTATTTCGCAGCCTTCCGCTTAGAAAACACTACCGACAGCCCCATTGAGGCGACCAACACGAAGAAAATGAAAACCAACGACCAGACGGTGGGTATCTCCAGATGGGGCATGCTGACATCGATGCCGACGTAGGCCGCCGCCGCGTTCACATAGTCGTTCATAGCCAACAGCATCTTCACGCCCACGAAGATGAGGATGATGCCGAGGCCGTATTTCAGATAGGTGAAGAACTGGGCTACGGCGGCCAGTGCGAAGTAGAGCGCACGCAGACCGAGAATGGCAAAGATGTTGCTGGTGAGTACGATGAACGGGTCGCGACTGACGGAGAAGACGGCCGGGATGCTGTCGACGGCAAAGGCCACATCGGTGGTCTCAATCACCAGAAGGGTTATGAAGAGGGGGGTGGCCAGCCTGCGCCCGCCCTCGACGACGAAGAAACGGTCGCCGTGCATCTTGTCCGTAACAGGGAAGAAGCGCTTGAACAGCCTGACAATGACGTTCTGCGAAGGGTCGCCGGCCGCCTCGTCATCGTGCGTGAACATCTTGCCGCCGGTGTAGAGCAAGAACAGGCCGAACAGCCCTAACACCCACTCAAACCGCTCGACCATGGCAGCGCCGGCGAAGATGAAGACACTGCGCAAGACCAGTGCGCCGAAGATGCCCCAGAACAGCACCTCATGCTGATACTTACGCTCGACCCCGAAGAACGAGAAGAGCATAAGGAAGACAAAGAGGTTGTCCATGGACAGCGACTTCTCAATGAGGTAGCCCGCCAGGAACTCCATCGCCTTCTCGTGCGGGGCAACGGGATAGAACAGATAGATGCCAAGGCAGAAAAGCAGCGACACACCTATCCACACCCCGGTCATCTTCAGGGCTTCGCTGACGTTGACCTCATGCTCGCCTTTCCGGGCGAACATCTTCAGGTCGGCAATCAGCATGACGAACACTAAAACGTAGAATACTATCCATGCCCAGAGCGGCATTCCCATCAAATTCATCATAAAGAATGTTTATTTTTCGTGCAAAGGTACGATATTCCCGGAAAAAATGCTAACTTTGGCGAAAAATTAACGAAAATGTAACAAGAAAATGACAAAAAACAGACTGATTGGCATGCTGATGTGTGTCATGTTAGCGGCAGATGCCCTGCCGCAGACCCTGATAGCCCATCCGTGGCAAGGCAAGCGGGTGGCCTACTTCGGCGACTCCATCACCGACCCGAGAAACAACGGCTCGAAGAAGAAATACTGGGGATTCCTGCAAGACTGGCTGGGCATAACGCCCTATGTCTACGGCGTGAGCGGCCGGCAGTGGAACGACATTCCCCGACAGGCCGGTCAGCTGAAACAGGAGCATGGACAGGACTTCGATGCGATACTGATTTTCTGCGGCACCAACGACTACAACGACGGAGTGCCCATCGGCACGTGGTGGGATGAGCGCACGACAGAGGTCATGTACGGCCACCGCACCCAGAAGCAGATGGTGACACGCCGCCAGCGCACACCGGCCATGGACCCGACGACGTTCAAGGGGCGCATCAACATGGCCATGGACTCGCTGAAGCGCACCTTCCCCGACAAGCAGATTGTGCTGCTGACACCCATTCACCGCTCGGACTTCTTTGCCAACGACACGAACTGGCAGTGCGACGAGTCGTACACCAACCAGTGCGGGGAGTACGTCGATGCCTATGTCGAAGCCGTGAAGGAGGCCGCCAACGTGTGGGCGGTCCCGGTCGTCGACTGGAACGCCGCCAGCGGACTGTTCCCGCTCGTCGGGGAGCATGGGCGCTACTTCCGCTCAGAGACCGACCTGCTGCACCCCAACGATGCGGGGCATGAGCGCATGGCGCGCACACTGATGTACCAGCTGCTGGCGCTGCCCTGCACGTTCTGAAAAACCGAAAAACAAGTTAACACAGAATAAGATTACCAAGATGAAAAGACTACTGACAACGGCAGCCGTGCTGCTGACCGCCATCTCCGTGATGGCAGACGACAAGACCGTAAGCTCGCCCGACGGGCGGCTCCAAGTAACCGTAAGCACCGACGACGGGCGGGCCTACTACACCGTCAGCTATGACCAGTCGCCCGTCATGACACGCTCGCGACTGGGCCTGGTGGCCAGCCATGCCGACTTCAGCGAGAAGCTGACCCTGACCGGCGCCACCGAGGGCAAGACGACCCGCGACTACGACATGTGGCAGACGAAGTGCAGCCATGCGCACTACGAGGCCAACACGCTCAGCGTACACTTCCAGACGGCGGAGCGGCAGGAGATGCAGGTGGAGTTCTCGGTGTCGGACAACGACGTGGCCTACCGCTACGTGCTGCCGCAGCCCAAGAGCGGCAACCCGAAGTCGGTGGTCATCAGCCGCGAGGTGTCATCGTTCAACTTCCCGGCACAGACCACCACCTTCCTCTGTCCGCAGATTGGCCCGATGACGGGCTGGGAGCGCACGAAGCCCAGCTACGAGGAGGACTACAAGACCGACCAGCCGATGGACACCCGCTCGCAGTTCGGACAGGGCTACACCTTCCCCTGCCTGTTCAAAGTGAACGGCGGCGAGGCGGACAAGACCTGCTGGGTGCTGGTCAGCGAGACAGGCGTGTCGGGCAGCTACTGCGGCTCGCACCTGAGCGACTACTCGCCGGCAGAGGGCTACACGATAGCCTTCCCGCAGAAGGGCGAGAACAACGGCATTGGCTCTGAGACCGTGGGCATGGCACTGCCGGGCAGCACGCCGTGGCGCACCATCACCGTCGGGCCGACCCTGAAGCCCATTGTCGAGACGACCATCGCCTACGACGTGGTGCAGAGCGCCTACACGCCCGACTGGAAGCCCGCCCCCGGCCGCTACACATGGTCGTGGCTGGTCTGGCAGGACAACTCCATCAACTACGACGACCAGGTGAAGTTCATTGACCTGGCTGCCGCCATGGGCTACGAGTACTGCCTGGTGGACAACTGGTGGGATCAGAACATCGGCCGCGAGCGCATCGAGGAGCTTTCAAGATATGCCCGGCAGAAGGGGGTCTCGCTGATGCTCTGGTACAACTCAAACGGCTACGAGAACGATGCCCCGCAGACACCGAAGCACTGCATGAGTACGGCCATCGCCCGCGACCGCGAGATGAAATGGATGCAGAAGATTGGCGTGAAAGGCATCAAGGTGGACTTCTTCGGCGGCGACAAGCAGCTGACCATGCAGCTCTACGAGGACATACTCTACGATGCCAGCCGCTACGGCCTGCAAGTCATCTTCCACGGATGCACCATTCCGCGTGGGTGGGAGGTGATGTACCCCAACTATGTGGCCTCTGAGGCCGTGCTGGCCAGCGAGAATGTCTACTTTACCGAGCAGCACGCACGGAGCGAGGCGTTTGAACTCTGCATGCACCCCTTCAGCCGCAACGCCGTGGGCACTATGGACTGGGGCGGCACCATCATGAACAAATACTTGTCGAAGGACAACAAGAGCCGCCACCGCCGCTACACGACCGACATCTTCGAGATGGCGGCAGCCGTGGTGGTGCAGACGGCCGTGCAGTGCATAGCCATGCAGCCCAACAACCTGGAGGAGCTGCCGCAGTTTGAACTCGACTTCCTGCGCGACGTGCCCACCCAGTGGGATGAGACCCGCTTCCTCGACGGCTACCCCGGCCGCTATGTCGTGCTGGCCCGCCGCCACGGCGAGCAGTGGTACGTGGCCGGACTGAACGCCGAGGAGCAGGCCAAGACGCTGACACTGACCATGCCCGAGTGGGCAGGCAAGACGGTCAGCTACTACGTTGACGATGCCAAGAGCGGCCCGCAGCTGCGCCAGCTGAAGGTCGACAAGCGGGGCAATGCCAAGGTGACACTGCAGCCCAACGGCGGTGTGATACTGAAATAGGCAGCCGACGACGGCCGTTAGCCCCTGAGGAGGGATGCCTTCCCCCCGGGGGCTAATGGCTGGTATAGAAGTCTGTGATGCGGCGGATGGCCCGGGTGCAGACGGGGCAGAAGTCCTCGACCTCATTGATTTTCATGCGGCACTCCTGACTGGGGCGGAAGACACCCTTCGACTGGTAGCCGCCGCCTTCAAACACCCCGATTTTCTGCGTCGCCTCGTTCAGCAGGCGGCGCTCTTTTTCTGTCTTGATGTTCTTGAAGTCGGGAATCTTGGCCGGGGGCGTGGGCACGGGCGTACCCTCAGGCAGCATGTCGGCCCATTTGCTGTCAAAGTCCACAAGGGTGGTCAGGTTGGGCTCCCACGGCTCGGTGTCGGCAGGGTACATGGTCTCGTAGCCATCATCATAGAAATACTCATCGCCCAGCCCGGCATAGCCGTGCCCGAACTCGTGTACCAGCACCTGCTTGAAGGTCGGGTGGTCTGACGTGCTGACGGTCAGCTGGTTGTAGATGCCGCCACCGCCGTAGGTCTCGCTGTTCACCAGCACGATGATATGCTCAAAGGGTACGCCAGACAGCAGGTCGTAGATGTGGTGCATTGATTCGGACATGAGGTAGCGGGCAGAGTAGAACGTGTCGTAGTGCGTACCGGCCACCGTGCGCCGCCACTGCTGCTGGTGGGGGATGCTGGGGCCGCTGTCGGCCGACGGGCAGGCCACGCCCACCACGTTGAAGCGCTGTTTCAGCGACGTGAAGGGCTCGTGGGCAAACAGCGCATCGACCACGCGCTGGCAGTCGGTGTAGAACTTGTCCATCTGTGCCTCCGTGTAGCCTTCGGCCACGATGGCCAAGTCTATGCAGTCGGTCAGGCTGCCACCCTTCCAGATGTATCTGTAGGGTATGCCGTTATCGCCGATGGGGCGTATCAGCATGTCGGCAGGGTCGACGGTGTGGGTCAGCTCGGCCAACACCTTGTCGTGGAAGTCGGTCAGCGTGACCGTGATGTCGACGGGCTGCTTGGGCATCGGCACGTTGTAGCTGGCCTGGAACGCCTTCTTCACCTTCGTGGCTTCCTCGGTGGCCTGCCACTCCTGGAACAAGGTCGAGAAGGTGTGTACATAGAGCAGCCGCCCCGTGGCCGGCTCCTTCACGCTAATCTGGCCGTTGCCGCGCAGGAACATCTCGGTCAGCCGCGACTTGCGCCCCGCCCATTGCGGCGTGACGTAGGCTTGCTCGAAGTAGATGTTCTGCGAGCGGTTGTCGCCGGCAAACACATAGTCCAGCCGCAGGGTGCGGTCTTCAAAAACGTCGTCAAACTGCTGGGCGGCGCCAGTGGTCAGCATCAGCCAGAAGGCTGTCAGGACAAATGGTATTCTTTTCATCGTTGTACGCATAAATTGTGCAGGGAATAGTGCAGATATTGTTTCCAGGCTGCAAATTTACTAATTAAATCTTAATAAACCATGCAAGTATGAATTATTTTTAGTACTTTTGTGGGCGAAATCCGAAAAATAGCAAATGAACAAGAAACGACAAATAGCCATACTTGGCTCTACAGGCTCCATAGGAACACAGGCGCTCGAGGTCATCGAGGAGCATGCCGAGCTATACGAGGTCTACTGCCTGACGGCAAACAACCAGGTGGAGCTGCTGGCGCAGCAGGCTCATAAGTTCAAGCCGGCCGCCATTGTCATTGCCAACGAGCAGCGCTACGACGAGCTGCAACGGCTGATGGCCGACGAGCCGGACATCAAGGTCTATGCCGGAAGCCGCGCACTCGACGAGATAGTCGAGGCCGACCCCATCGACATGGTGCTGACGGCCATGGTGGGCTTTGCCGGGCTGTCGCCGACCATCCACGCCATCAAGGCGCGCAAGGCCATAGCCTTAGCCAACAAGGAGACACTGGTGGTGGCGGGCGAGCTGATATTGCAGCTGGCACAGCAGTACCACGTACCCATTCTGCCGGTCGACAGCGAACACTCGGCCATCTTCCAGAGCCTGGTCGGCGAGGAGGGCAACCCCATCGAGAAGATACTGCTGACGGCCAGCGGCGGCCCATTCCGCCAGAAGTCCATGGCAGAGCTGGCCAGCGTGACCAAGGCCGATGCCCTGCGCCACCCGACATGGGACATGGGGGCGAAAATAACCATCGACTCCGCCTCGATGATGAACAAGGGCTTCGAGGTAATTGAGGCCAAGTGGCTCTTCGGCGTAGAGCCCAGCCAGATTCAGGTGCTGGTACACCCGCAGTCGATAGTCCACTCGGCCGTGCAGTTCCAGGACAGCTCGGTCAAGGCGCAGCTGGGCGTACCCGATATGCGACTGCCCATTCAGTATGCCTTCTCGTTCCCGCGCCGCCTGCCGCTGAGCAGCGAGCGGCTCGACCTGTTCGCCGCCCAGAAGCTGGAGTTCTTCGAGCCTGACCTGCAGAAGTTCCGCTGTCTGGCACTGGCCTTCGAGGCCATCGGGCAGGGAGGCAACATGCCCTGCATTGTCAATGCCGCCAACGAGATTGTCAACCGCGCCTTCCTGGAAGACCGCTGCGGCTTCTTGCAGATGGGCGAGATTATCGAGCAGACCATGGCGAAGGCCACATTCGACCGCAACCCCGACTACGACATCTATATACAGACCGATGCCGAGGCGCGGCGCATCGCCAGCGAGCTGCTGACAACCCTGTAAAAAACACACCCCAAAAAAGTAAGTTATTTTTTAGTATGGAAATATTTCTGATAAAGCTGTTACAGTTCATTCTGGCCATTTCGCTCCTGGTGCTGCTGCACGAGGGTGGCCACTTCTTCTTCGCCAAGCTCTTTGGTGTCCGTGTGGAAAAGTTCTACATGTTCTTCGACCCCAGCATCTGGAAATGGGACGGCAGCCTGTTCAAGTTCAAGCCCAAGAACAGCGACACGCAGTACGGCATGGGCTGGCTGCCGCTGGGCGGCTACTGCAAGATATCGGGCATGATTGACGAGAGCTTCGACACCGAGCAGATGAAGCAGCCCGAACAGCCCTGGGAGTTCCGCACGAAGCCCGCCTGGCAGCGACTGCTCATCATGGTGGGCGGCGTGATGGTCAACTTCTTCTTGGCGCTGTTCATCTACTCCATGATACTCTTCCACTGGGGCGACACCTACATCCCCGTGAAGGACATGACCTTGGGCATGAAGT
>JAFLSH010000159.1 GCA_022511055.1 Prevotella sp.
CCGTGAGTTTTGCCCGAAACTCACGGAGTAATTTTTCTAAAGTGCCGCTTTTTTGGCAAAACTCCGTGAGTTTTTGGTCGAAAAGTGCCGCTTTTTTGTCGAAAGTCATGGCGTTTTTTGAGGTAGGTTTAGTAGGTGGAGTAGGTATGGTAGGTTTAGTAGGGGGGTGGGAGGGATTAGGATGGATTGGGAGGGCAGAGGCCAAATGCCTTAAAGGGCGAAAAGGGGTGGGGGAGCGAAATGGAGCGAGTGGCTTCCCCCGCTAACGTGCGCCTTGCTGCCGACTACGGGTTTCGACTACGGGTTTATGTTCAGCCGAAGTCCGAACTGCAAGTTGAACTCCAGGGGCTTGTCCTTGAAATAGTTTTGCAGGTGGCTGCCGTTGTCGAAGTAGTACTTCACGCCCGGCTCGGCGTAGAGGGAAAGCTGCGGCATCATGTTCAGCTGCACACCCACTGCCCCCTGTGCAGACCATTGCAGGCGGTCGAGGTCGGTGGTCTGCGCGATGCCGTCGGTGGCCACCTTTGCGCTGATGTTCTTGTCAATCTGCATGCCGGCACTGGCGTATGCCTGCAGCCAGCGGGTGCGCCAGAAGTGGTATTGCGCGCTGAGGGGAATGCCCACGTAGTGCAGGGTCTGCTCCTTGCTGATGCTGTTGGCGCTCATGATGTTCGTAAACTCAGCATGCAGGCGCGTGTAGGCCAGTCCTGTCACCAGGGCGAGGCGGCTGCTGACGGGCAGGCTCACCGTCAGTCCGAGGCTGAGGGGCTGGTCGTGGTGCTGCCGCTCTTCGTAGTCGCTCAGGTAGATGGGCTTCTGCTTCTCGCCGCGCGAGGCATTCGGCGTGTTGGCTATGCTGCTGTAGTAGTTGGCCAGCACGGGGCTCATCAGCACGCCGTTGGTGCTGTTCTGCGCGTTTCCGCCGCCCATGGCATAGAGGCTGAGGGCGGGGTGGGGGGCTTTGCGCCTTGCATTCGGGGCGTTGTGCTTAGTGTATTGAGTGTCGTGCTTTGCATACCCGGGCGTGGTGCTTGGGGGCAGTGTCTCTCTTTGTGTGGGCGGCTGCGGCTGGGTGCTGCCGTCGGGGCTGTCGGCCACCGTGCGCTCGCTGTCGGGTGTGGCTGCCGTCGGGGTGGCGGTGTTGTCGTCGCGGCTCGGCGCAACGGCGGTCTGGCTGCCGGTCGCCCTTTGCGCCAGCAGGGGCGTGGCGCTGTGGGGCTGCTCCGTGGCGGGTGGCGTGTCAGGGTGCTGCTTTGCCGGCTCTGCGACCCGCTGTGTCAGCTCTGCGGGCTGTTGTGCCTGTTCGGTGTGCCATGCCAGATAGGCTCCGCCGCCAATGAGTGCGGCCACAGCTGCGGCCGCTGCCCATCGCCGCAGCCCTATGCGCCGTGCTTTCCGGCCGGCTGCCGGCGCGGCGGGCTGGCCGAGGGCGGCCTCTATGTCGTTCCACAGCCCTTCGGGGGCGGGCGCCTCGTAGTCTGCCAGCCGCTGCCTGAGTTGTGTTGTCCAGTCCTTTCCTGTCATGCCTTTTGGGTGTTTAAGTATGCTTTTATCATGCTGGCCAGCTGTTGCTTGGCCCGGAGGAATTGCGATGCTGATGTACCCTCCTTGATGCCCAGCCGCCGGGCTATCTCGCGGTGCGAAAGTTGCTCGAAGACATACAGGTTCAGCACCGTTCTGTAGCCCGTTGGCAGCCGGCCGATGAGTGTGGTCAGCACGTCGGGCGGAATGTGGCCCACATCAGGCTCGTCGTCTGTCTCGGCCTGCGTGTCGGGCAGCTCGTCGAGCAGTGTGAAGCGCGCCTGCCGCCTCAGGTGGTCGATGGCCTGGTTGGCCACGATTCTGCCAATCCACTGCTTCAGGCTGCCCTCGCCCCGGTGGCTGAAGCTGCCGATGCCCGTGAACACCTTGATGAAGCTGTCTTGCAGCACATCGTGCAGGTCGGCCTCCTGTGGCACGTACCGCCTGCCCACGGCGGTGGCATAGCCCACATAGCCCTCGTAGAGTCTGCGCCTGGCGGCTGCATCCCCGCTGCGGATGGCCTCTATCAGCTGCAGTTCTGTCTCCACCTCTGGCTCTGGTTATTTTTTCCGTTTCGTTGAGTGGAACGCAAGGGTCAGCTGCGGGTCGAAGGCCACCACTTTCAGTGTGCGTCTGGCCGTTGCGGGGTCTGTCACGGCAATGCTGTCGATGGGGAACACGCCTGCCCACGCATCGGTGGAGCGGTCGTACATGGCAACTGCCATGCCGGGCGCGAAGTGGAGCCTTACGGTGCAATTCCCGCCGGCTGTGGCAGCCGGGTAGGAGAAGCGGTCGCTCACCACGCTGAAGTAGACTGCATTGTCAGAGTAGCCCGTACACGTGTAGCCCAGGTTGTAGTCTGGCGCGGCTGTCGCAGCGGTCTGCAGGCCGTTGTCGAGCAGCACCTGGCTGATGTAGTCGGTGGGAAAGTGCGATACCCAGAACTGAGGGTCGGCATAGAGCGTGGCGGTGTCGACCACCTGGCGGTCAACGGTCCACTCGATGTCGAATGTTCCAAACCACTCGGCATTGGTCGGCATGCCGTTGCTGTAGTAAGGCGCCTTCGGGTAGTCGAGGTCTTTCAGCGTGCAGGCACTCAGCAGCAGCGCCAGTGCCATCAGTTGTAACACGGTTTTTCTCATCTCTTTCACTTTGGTCTTCGGTCTTGCGGCCTTGGGCGGCCGCTGCCCTTTATCGTGATAACTCAAAAAGTGCGGCAACCTTGCATGGTAGACCGCACCTTTTTGTTTTTTTAACCTTTCGCACCGCTCTTTTCACCTCACGTTCCGCCGCTTCGGCTGCCCAGCGGTCAGTCGCGTGGCCGTGCCGGTGCCGGTGTCCACGCCACCTGCAGGTGGTGGAGCATGGTGGTGCTTTCGCCGCACGTTCCCGTGTGCTGAATGGCCACGCCCGTGCCGTCTGTCGGGCTGATGTCGGCCTTCAGGCTGACTCTGTGGGGCAGCGGGCTGTCCGCGGGCTGCGGGGTGGTGGTCGAAACGTGCGCCGTCAGCTGCCTGTCCGTGGCCGTCAGGCTGATGGTGCAGCCCGTGCGGTAGCAGGTGGCGGTCACGGGGTCGGTCAGGGGCGCTGTCCGGCCGTGGTCGTAGGCCACCAGCAGAAAGTCCACGGCCTTGGCGCTCTTCGTGGTGCGTATGATGCGCAGAGCGTAGCCTGTCAGGGTGCGGGTGTCGAACTTCACGCAGATGTCCATGTACTGGCCGGTGGCCGAGCCGAAGCCCTGCCCGGCCGTCTTCGTGGGGTCAACGAGCAGTGTCAGTGTCATGTCGCTGCCGGCCTTCTGGTTTGCGGGCGTGTACATGATGCGCGCCCCGCGCTGGGCTTGCAGCAGACCGTAGCCCACGGCGCCGTTGAAGCCTTCGGCATATTCCCACATGGGCTTGGCGGGGTTGAACGACCAGTCGAACTCAGCCGTGTCGGCGGGCTTGAAGCCGTCGACAGTCCAGTAGCCCTCCCTGACCTGCGGCTGCCACTGGCAGGGGAAGTCGTGAAAGTCGGTGCTGAGTGTGTTGGCGGGCGCCACGCCGCTGATGGTGGTGCTGGCCTGGCGGGGCTCTCCCGCCGGGCTGCGCTGGTGCTGGGGGCTGATGGTGGCCGTCAGCTCGTGGCCGTTGTCGGCCGCGCTCAGGCGGTAGGTGCGCTGCGGCGTGCCGTGGCTCTCGCTGACAAGAATGCCGTCGCGCAGCCAGCGCACGGCCGACAGGTCGCGCCGCCCTTGCAGGTCGAGGGCGTAGTCAAGGCGGGCCGTGCCGCCGTCGATGACAATCTGCGGCGCACGCGTGAAGTCGGGTGGGGGCAGCTGGCTCGGCTCTATGGTCAGCGCACAGGCAGCCTGCCGGCCGTCGGGGGTGCAGGCTTCCAGACAGAAGCGGGCGGTCTCGTCGGTGTTGTTCGTGGGAATCACCACAATGCTGTCGCCGCGGCCGGGCTCCAGCCTGACATACTGCTCGCAGCCTTCGGGTATGCGCCACTGGGCCTGGGGCGCGTGGAGCGCCAGCTGGTCGCGGCCGGTGCGCAGGGTGGCCTCGTGGCGGCTGACCGGCAGGTACGGGGGCGTGTCGGCTTTGAAGTCCGTGAGCGTGACCGTGTTCTGCGGCGCGCGGTGGCCGATGGTGTAGGGGCGGCCGTTCAGCGTGAAGTGCTGCTGGTAGCAGCGCAGCCAGGGCTGCGGGTAGGCAGTCCAGCCGATGTAGAGGCTGTCGGTGGGGGCGTGGTAGCGGCAGTCGATGAGTGCGAGCGGCCCGCCCTGCTTCATGAAGTACATCTCGCGATTCTGGCTCTTCATGGTGAAGTCGCAGTCAATGAAGAGCGCGCCGCTGCCGTGCGTACTCCAGAAGGGCTTTTGGCCGTAGAGGTCGATGGTGCAGTGGCGGTAGACCGCGCTGCCGTTCAGCGCATCGTCGGTACACTCAAAGTGGCAGTCCTCGTAGAGCGAGTGGCGCGCGCCGTTCAGCGGATTGAGGTTCAGGCGGCTGATGAAGCGCACGTTCCGGGCGTAGAGCCGGTTGCCGTCGACATAGCCCACGTGTGCCTGGGTGATGGCCTCGTTGCGCTTCGGGCGCGAGAGTTCGGGGCGCAGCGGATAGTCCAGGTCTACGTTGCAGTAGTTGCCCATGGTGAGGTTTTCTACGGTCAGGTCGTTCACGTGAAAGTCGAACATGGTGAAGTTGCCCACCGCGCCCTGCGTCTGGCCGCGCTGCGAAGCCAGCACGGTGTGGCTGGCATCAGGGTCGAGGCCGATGAGCGTGAGCTTCCGGGTGCGAATGACCATGCCAAACGGCTCGCGCCCGTTCTTTCCCGTCACCACGGCGGGGCTGTCGGGGTTGTCGACCCAGTAGACGTAAGGCGCAAAGTAGAGGGTGGTGGTGTCGCTCAGGTGGGCCACCGCATCTTGCAGCCGGTTGTAGACAAAGGGGCGCGCGGCCGCTTCCTCGTCGCGGAGTGAGCCGTCAATCAGCAGGTGGGTGGAGTCCAGTTCAGGCTGCTGTGCCGCCAGTCCCAGGAACTGTAGCAGGCAGAGCAGTGTCAGTGTGGTTTTGTGCATTTATTTCTGTTTGAAAATCACTTTGTTCGCACCGCTCGTGATTTGCATGGCTTCGGGATGCTCCTTGATGTACGAGTCAATGTGGCGCACCCGCTTCTCGGCCAGAATCTCGTCTACGGCAATGAGAATGCCCGTCTCCTCAACGGCGCCGAAGCCGTTGTTGATGGCCGTGCCGAAGAGCTTCATGGTGGGTGACAGGCACATGTAGGCATTCACCAGCGGCGGAATGTTGTAGCCCATCGCCCGCACCTCACGATTCAGTATGCGGTAGTCGGCCTTGAAGTCGTCTTCGCAGAAGATGGTCTTCAGCTCGTTCAGGTCGGCTTCCAGCTGCAGCGGCTTCTTGGGAATAATCAGGTTGTCCTTGTCGTCGAAGTGCTTCCGCAGGAAATACAGAATCATGTCGCGCCCCTTGCGTATGTAGCTGGGGTACATGGTCATCTTCCCGAAGAAATACTTCACGTTGGGCTTGATAACGGTCAGCGCGCCCAGTCCGTCCCACAGGTTGTCGAGCGCGAACAGGCTCTTGGCGCCCATGCGCGAACTCTGGTAGGGCAACGACACGAAGGAACGCCCCAGCTCGATGGTGTAGGGCATGTAGTCGCGCAGAAACCTGTCAGAGAAGTGGAACATGTGGCTGGTGGCGAGAATGGGCTGCCCGTCGGCACCCATCTCCCAGTCTGTGCCTAACAGATAGCGGTAGCCGCCGATAATCTCCTCGGCCTCCGGGTTCCAGACAATGAGCTGCTTGTAGCAGTTCTCGCACGTGTCAAACTCGTCAATGTCCGCTGGCTTCCCCGTGCCGCCACCTGCCTCACGGAAGGCAATCTCGCGCAACCGCCCGATTTCCAGCATCACATTGGGGGCATTGTGATGGGTGATGACATAGATTTCGTTGTTGCTCTTGTTGGTCATGCGCAGCTGCTTGTCGGGTGTCAGCTCGCTTTTGAGCAGTTCCTTGGAAATCGGTGCAATAATTTCTTGTTCCATTGGGGGTATTGTTTGTTTTATATGTTGACCTACGGATGGGCATCCGCCGTCAGAGTTCGTAGACACGCGCCCTGACCCACTGGGCCCACTCGGTCGGTGTCTTGCTCTTGTCGAAGGTTTGCCATGGTATGGGTTTCCCGAAGCTGACTCGGAAAGTCTTGTGCGTGTTCTTGTACATCTCGTCGACCAGAAAGAGCATGGCCAGATTGAACGGCAGGCAGCGGTCGGAGAAGTTGGCCAGGCGGTAGAAGAAGCTCGAATTCTCGCCGCTGAAGTGTATGGGCACTACATCGCGCTGGTACTCCACGCTCTTCGAGATGAAGGTCTTTGTCCACGGAATGTCGCTGATGACCCCGTTCTTGCGGCGCGAGCATAGGCCGGCGGGGAACATGAGCATGTGATTCTGGCTCTCGAAGCCGGCCTTCACCATGCGGGGAAAGTCACGGCTCTGCTTGCCCGTCTTGTTGATGGGAATGCAGAGCGGTGCCAGGCCGGGCAGGTTCATCAGCAGGTCGTTCACCAGGTAGCGGAAGCGCGAGTCGTAGTGGCGGCCGATAATGGCGCCCAACGCCACGCCGTCCTCACCGCCCAAGGGGTGGTTTGACACGAAGGTGTACAGCCGCCCGTCGTCTTTGGCGGGCAGGTTCTCCTCGCCGTGCAGTTCCAGTGTCATGTCCAGGTATTTCACGCAGGCTTCCAGCCACTCCGTTCCCGTCTTGTCGCGGTTTTCCCACAAGAAAGCGTTCACGGCATCCTGGTGTACAATGCGTTTCAGCCACGACTTCAGTGGTCGCGGCACCCATTTGGCCTTTGCCCCCATCTTGCCTTCCAGTATGGCATTGATGTCGATAGTCTTCTCTGTTACAGTTGTCATGAATAGAGTACGCTAACTTGCTTATGAGTTGCAAAATTAGCAAAATAAAATGACAAATAGAACAAATTAACATAATTTACTATGCAAAACGCTACTTTTTGTCACTTCAAGGGCTGTTCCGCAAATGTAATCTTGCGGAA
>JAFLSH010000016.1 GCA_022511055.1 Prevotella sp.
TACTCAGGCCATTGCGGTGTTATGCAAGAAATCATTCTCCACGATATTCAGCATCTTGAAGGTGGCCTTGATGGCAGCCTCAGTCTGGTCGGCATCGAGACCGCGGGTGCGCAGTTGCCGCCCTTCATCATTCCATGTGATGGTGGTCTGCACCAGAGCATCGGTGCGGCCGCCGGGGGGAATGGACACCTGATAGTTCGCCAGAATGGGGAACGTGCGATTCAGATGCTTCTTGTAGATGTAGCGCAACGCCTTCACAAAAGCATCGTACTGGCCGTCGCCAACGGCAGAGGCATCGTACTGCCGGCCGTTAATCTCAACCTTGATATTGGCACCGGGCTTCAGACCATAGGCCGTCGACACCACATAGCTGACCAGCTTCACGCGGTCTTCCGGCGCATCGTGCTTCAGCACATCGCTGACAATGTAAGGCAGGTCTTCCTGGGTCACAATCTCCTTCTTGTCGCCTAACTCCGTTATGCGCTGCGTTACACGGCGTGTCTGCTCGGGCGTCAGCTCCAACCCCAGCTCCTCCAGATTCTTGGCAATGTTGGCGCGACCGCTGGTCTTGCCCAGGGCATACTCGCGCTTACGGCCGAAACGCTCGGGCACAAGGTCGTTCTGGTAGAGCCGATTCTTGTTGTCGCCATCGGCATGTACACCCGCCACCTGCGTAAAGACATTGTCGCCGATAATGGGCTGGTTGGGAGCAATGGCAATGCCACTGTAGCTTTCGACCATCCGGCTGACATCATTGAGCATCTCCTCGCGGATGTTGGTACGGGCGTTGAAGTGGTCTTTCAGTATGACTTGCACACTGGAGAGCGGCGCATTGCCGCAGCGCTCGCCCAGTCCGTTGACCGTCACATGCAGGCCGCGCGCGCCGCTGAAGACTGCGGCCATAGAGTTAGACACCGCCAAGTCGTAGTCGTTGTGGGCATGAAAGTCAAAGTGGGTCGTGGGATAACGCTTAACCATCTTGCGGAAGTATTCCACACATTGCAGCGGATTCATGATGCCAAGTGTGTCGGGCAGCATGAAACGGCGGATTCCAGACTGCCCCTCCGCACCGCCGGCGAGTGCATCCATCAGCTGGTAGACGTATTCCGGCGAGTCTTTCATGCCGCTCGACCAGTCTTCCAGATAGAGATTGACCGTGATACCGCGCTCGGCGGCGTATGCTATCGTGTCTTTGATATCGGCAATATGCTCCTCAGGCGTTTTGCCCAGCTGGCTGGTGCAGTGTTTCAGCGACCCCTTGGCCAGCAGGTTGATAGTGCGGCAGCCGCAGTCGGCTATCCAGTCTACGGAGCGCCCGCCGTCGACAAAGCCAAGCACCTCTACCCTATCCTGACAGTTTATCTGGCGGGCATAGCGGCAAATCATCTTCACGGCATCCTTCTCGCCCTCGCTGACACGGGCCGAAGCCACCTCTATGCGGTCGACATTCACATCGCGCAGCAGCATGCGGGCAATCATGAGCTTCTCGTGCGGCAGAAAAGAGACACTATTGGTCTGTTCACCGTCACGAAGAGTGGAGTCCATGATTTCAATGAACTTCTGTTCCATGTTGTTTTCCTATCAGTTTTTTCTGCGAGCCACCGCGGGCGGCTCTGCGGCAGTCTTACTGGTTGTTCTGCTCCCAGAGTTCTGTCTTCTCCTTGTTGTTCATCAGGAAGTCTATGTCGTCAAGACCGTTGATGAGACAATGCTTCTTATAGCCGTTGATGTCGAAATGCTCGCTGCGCCCGGTGTGGGTGTTGGTCACTGTCTGACTGGGCAGGTCTACCTCAACCTCCATCTTCGGGTCGGCCTTGATGCTGGCAAACAGCTCGGCCAGAAAGTCTTCGCTCACCACCACAGGCAGCACGAAGTTGTTCAGCTCGTTGTTCTTGTGAATATCAGCAAAGAACGAAGAGATGACCACACGGAAACCGTAGCCTGCAATGGCCCATGCGGCATGCTCGCGGCTGGAGCCTGAGCCGAAGTTCTTGCCTGCCACGAGTATGCAGCCGCCGTAGGTCGGGTCGTTCAGAACGAAGTCTTTGTTAACGGTACCATCGGCATTGTAGCGCCAGTCGCGGAACAGATTGTCGCCGAAAAACTTTTCCTCTCTCGTTGTCGCCTTCAGGAAACGCGCGGGGATAATCTGGTCAGTATCCACATTTTCCAGCGGCAATGGCACACATGTGCTTTTTATTATGTCAAATTTTTGTTTCATTCTATATTGCGTTTTTTATTTCATTGAAGAATTCTCTGAGAAGAAGTGTCCTTATGTTCCTGGCATCAGTTCCCGTGGGTCAGTAATCACACCCGTTACGGCAGCAGCGGCAGCCACGAGCGGCGATGCCAGAATGGTGCGCGCGCCAGGGCCTTGGCGGCCTTCAAAGTTGCGGTTTGAGGTCGAGATACTCAGCTTGCCGGCGGGAATCTTGTCATCGTTCATGGCGAGACAGGCCGAGCAGCCGGGCTGGCGAATCTGGAAACCAGCTGCCTCCAGCACCTTGTCCAGACCCTCTTCGCGAATCTGCCGGTCAACCGCCCATGAGCCAGGCACCAGCCAGGCAATGACATCGGCAGCCTTCTGCCGGCCTTTTACTATGGAAGCAAAGGCGCGGAAATCCTCGATGCGGCCGTTGGTGCAGGCTCCAAGGAAAACGTAGTCCACCTTCTTGCCCAGCAGTTTTTCGCCGGGCTTAAAGCCCATGTAGCTCAGGGATTTGTCGAAACCAGCCTGTTCCTGAGCGTTGTCAATACGCGCGGGAATGGCCTCAGTGATACCAATGCCCATGCCGGGATTGGTGCCGTAGGTGATGCGCGGCTCTATGTCGGCAGCATTGAAAGTGAGTTCCTTGTCAAACACGGCATCGTCATCACTCTTCAGCGTTTTCCAGTAGGCAATGGCCTTATCCCATGCCTCGCCCTTCGGGGCAAACTCGCGCCCCTTGATGTATTCGAAGGTAGTCTCATCTGGAGCTACAAAACCACCACGCGCACCCATCTCTATAGACAGGTTACAGAGCGTCAGGCGGCCTTCCATCGACATGTTGCGCACCACCTCGCCGGCATATTCCACAAAATAGCCCGTAGCACCGCTGGTGGTGAGCTGGCTCATCAGGTAGAGTGCCACGTCTTTGGCAGTCACGCCGCGGCCGAGCTGTCCGTTGATGCTGATGCGCATAGACTTCGGCTTCTGTTGCAGAATGCACTGGGAAGCCATTACCATTTCCACCTCAGAAGTGCCAATGCCGAAAGCCACGGCACCCATTGCGCCATGGGTTGAGGTGTGGGAGTCGCCGCAGACAATAGTCATGCCGGGCAAAGAGAGTCCTTTTTCCGGCCCAACGACATGAATGATGCCATTCGACTGGTCCATCATGCCGTAGTGTGTC
Organism: Prevotella sp.; assembly: GCA_022511055.1. Lineage (GTDB taxonomy): Bacteria > Bacteroidota > Bacteroidia > Bacteroidales > Bacteroidaceae > Prevotella. The sequence goes on from JAFLSH010000016.1 coordinate 3,393, forward strand.
AGCCCGAACTCCTTGGCGTTTTGCGCCAGCGTTGCCACCTGCTTGGCCGATACAGGGTCCTCGATAGGCTTATCCTGGTCGTGCGTTGGGGTGTTGTGGTCAGGCATGCAGTAGATGTGGTCAGGGCGAAAGCACTTCAGTCCACGGGCTCTCATGCCGTCAAAAGCCTGTGGCGAAGTTACCTCATGACAGTAGAGGCGGTCAATGTACAACTGGGTAGGGCCATCTGGCACTATCTGCACAACGTGCTTATCCCAAATCTTATCAAAAAGTGTATTCATTGTTTTTTAAATTTGTTAATACAATCAATATATGCTTCAACTGAAGCGGTAACAATATCGGTGTTGGCACCAAAGCCGTAGTAGATGTTACCATCATACTCGACCTGCATGTGTACCTTACCCACGTCGTCTGAGCCTTTGGAAATGGCTTGAATGGTGAACTCCTTGAGTGTCATTTGCTTCATGATGATTTTCTTCAGCGCCTTGATGGCTGCATCAACGGGGCCGTTGCCCGAGGCTGCCGCCTCGAACTTCTGGCTGCTGATGTCTAAGCCGATAGAAGCCACCGACTTCACGCCCTTGCCGGTAGTCACCTGCAAGAAGTCGAGCTTCACGGCACGCGCCTCGGCCGTGTCGGCACCAGCCAGCATCAGCACATCGGCATCGTTCACCTCTTTCTTCTGGTCGGCCAGCTTCAGGAACTTCTCATAGATAGTGTCCAGCCGCTTCTCATCCACCTCAACGCCGTTCACATGCAGGCGGTGTTTCAGGGCGGCACGGCCAGAGCGGGCTGTCAGCACGATGGAGTTGTCATCAATGCCCACATCTTTAGGGTCAATGATTTCGTAGGTCTGCACATTCTTCAGCACACCGTCTTGGTGAATGCCGCTGGAGTGGGCAAAGGCATTACGGCCAACAATGGCCTTGTTGGGCTGAACGGGCATGTTCATCAGGCTTGAGACCATGCGCGAAGTGGGGTAAATCTTGGTGGTATTGATATTGGTGTCGATAGCCAACCCCTTATGGCACTTCAGAATCATGGCAATTTCCTCCAACGAAGTGTTGCCGGCACGCTCGCCGATGCCGTTGATGGTCACCTCTACCTGGCGGGCACCCCCCAGCACGCCGCTCAGCGTATTGGCCGTTGCCATGCCGAGGTCGTTGTGGCAGTGGGTGGAGATAATGGCCTTGTCGATGCCATCGACATGCTCTTTCAGGTATTTTATCTTCTCAAAATACTCCTGTGGCAAGCAGTAGCCCGTGGTGTCGGGAATGTTCACAACCGTAGCACCGGCCTTAATGACCGCCTCAACGACACGCGCCAGATACTCATTGTCGGTACGCCCGGCATCTTCGCAATAGAACTCTACGTCTTCCACGTATTTCTTGGCATACTTCACCGCAGCCACGCCCCGCTCGATAATCTCCTCGCGGGTAGAGTTGAACTTATACTTGATGTGCGAGTCGCTCGTGCCGATACCAGTATGTATGCGCTTGTGCTTGGCATATTTCAAGGCATCGAAAGCCACATCAATATCTTTCTGCACGGCGCGGGTCAGCGCACAGATGACCGGCCATGTCACCGCCTTTGAAATCTCTATCACACTGTTGAAATCGCCCGGGCTTGAAATAGGGAAGCCTGCCTCAATCACATCTACGCCCAATTGCTCGAGCGCCTTTGCCACCTGAATCTTCTCAATGGTGTTCAGCTGGCAGCCAGGCACTTGTTCGCCATCGCGCAGTGTTGTGTCGAAAATAAACAATCTTTCACTCATGTCTTATCTTTTTATTATATTTTTTGTCATCTCACCGTGTTGCTATACAAAAAGCCTTTCACACCCGGAAGTGAGAAAGGCTCTCGTGTAAATCTTATTCAATTTCATCTACCTTACAGATACGCCTGTCACTTCCGCCTACACAATTGCAGTCGAATCGAAATCAGTATGCTTAGTAGGTGTTGATTTTTCATCTCTTTTTTCTTAGCGGCTGCAAAATTACATCTTTTTGTCGATATTCACAAATAATTTGTTACTTTTTTCTTCAACAAGATGACAATTTAACAATTTGGGCAAGGCGAAAAAAGCGAAATAGTGACAGTGGCACTCTGTTACTATCACTCCGTCGCTTTTTTGCCGCTGATATTTTTTGGGGGATACCCATTTACGATTCCCCTAAATATCGGCTTTTTGCGGAAAATATAAAATGATGCTCACCCTGCGCAGATACGCGGCGTTTTTCAGGAAAAGTGGGTCTGCAACCAGATAGATAAAGGCTGGTTTAGTAGGTGGGTAGGTTTCGTAGGGATTTTGCGATTAGCCTTTCGGAGCGCGCCGGTTTTTCTTCGATTTTTTGGCTGATTTCTCCCTCTTCGGTGGCAACAGGTCATGCAGGTTATTGAAATCTTTCTTCATAATGAGGCCTATGCCCTGAGTGTTCAAGCTGGAGCGGGTGAAGTAGCGGTCGTTGGTCTGGTTGTAGACCTTGAGCGCCAGGTTGCCGCTGGGTTGCAGCAGGTAGCGGATGTCGAAGTCGCCGATAAACGAAGGATTGGCCTGAGTGGCCTTGTCGCGATAGCCAAACTGTCCGTTGATTAGCAGACGATTATTAAGCATACGGCCATTGATAATACCTTCATACTCAGCATTGTTCCATCCTTCCGTTCCAGTAGAGATATTGGCACCGAAATTCCAATTGTCGTTCTTGATAATCTGGCTGAGCATGGTGTTAATCTGGGTGGAAATCGTGCCCGAAAGGAATGACTGCATGGCCAACGAAGTCTGGTCTTGCTGATTCTGGGCGTTGTTCTGCCCCTGATTATAGAAGCGGCCGATGCCCAGCAGATAGAGAACTTGCTGATTCATTTCCTGCTGGGAGGCCAGCAGCGAGCGCACCATCTGCTTCTCGTCGGCATTGACCGTTGGCATGTCAAGGTCGAAAGTCACTTGCGGAGAGTTGGGCTGTCCGCTGATGTTCATCAGGCAATTAACGCGGACAGTATTAGACGAAAAGGAGTTGCCGATATTAAGGTCGGAGAGCGAAACGCCGCTTACGGTGTAGACTGCCTGCAGGGAGAGTGCCGCGTTATAGGGATTGCCGCCGAAGACAATGGTGCCGCCAGGCTGGAACTGGAAATTCTTTTTGATGATATTCTGAATGGTAATGTCGTAGGTGCCGTGGTCAACGGTATAAGTGCCGAACATCTGGAATGAGCCTTTGTCGTAGTACGTTGCACGAATGGTGCCATTGCCGGCCAGCGTGATGTAGTCGCCAGTGCGCTCATCCATAAGCAGCCGCATGGTGGCATCGGGGGTGACGTTAATAAGGAAATTGATGTGAATGTTTGTGCCCAGGTCGAAGTCGGCCAGCGGGTGTTCGGCGTTGTCTGGCGAGAATGGCGTGTCAGATGTCCACACAATGAACTCCTGACCGGAAATGGCATCAGGTGTAGCGGCGTTATAGGTAAAAACGGTATTGGTCAGCGGAGTCACATTGCAGTCTATAACCACTTCGTTGCCCTTCATGTTGATATCAACCGCACCGGCAGCGTAAACCGTGCCGTAGAAAGTCTGGTCGCCGAAGTCATCGAAATCGTAAGCCAGCAACTGGTCTGTGTCAAGGTGCAGGTCAAGGCTGAGATTGGTCAGTTTCTGGTGGTGAATGCCACCTGTCAGATAGCCTATGTTTCCTGACTTATCGTAAATGGGGGCATGGCTCAGCAGAATATCGTTGGGAATGAATTTCACGGTGTCCTGGCGCAACTCGTAGGTGGTGTTAAGGGCGGTGATTGTTGCCTGCCCGTCTATCACCAGCTGCCCAAGCAGGTCTATGCCGGAAAAGGGGCCGACAACCCGAATGTCGCCGTGGGCGTGGCCTGTAACATCCGACATGAAGGAGTGGGTATATTCATGCAAAAAGTCGATATAGGTGCCACGGGCCGAGATGTTCAGGTCGATATCGTTTCTTTGGGGCGACACGTAGCCCTTAATGTAAGTCATGGCATCAGGCCCGTCATTGGTCGTGGCATTGATGTCAATCTGCTTGTCGTGCTTGTTCCAGGCGGCCTGTGCCGAAAGTGTGCCCATGCGCCCGTTTTCAAACGTGAAATGGCTGACCCGCAGATTGGCATGGGCATCTGGGTTATTGAACACCGAAGTAGCAAAGGCGCGGCCCGTTGCCTGACCGCCAAACTCAACCGAATGGAAATTTACCAGGTCAAGGATATACGCGACTTCCACTTTGTTCAGGTCAACAAAAAGAGAGTCAGTGGCATGGCGCGAAGCCACGCCGTTAACCTTGATAAACTGGTCGTTGCTGTGCATGGCAACATGGTCGATAAGCAACCGATTGGTGGAATACAGTATGTCGGCAGGGTCAACTTCCCAGACTGAGCTGCCCATTTTCATCTCTGAAGGCAGCACATTGACATGGGCTTCCGGCTGGTTTTCGAGATTGCGATAGAAATGGCCAACCAAGTTAAGTGTGCCGCTCATTTCCTTTTCCCGGTTGTTGTTATCCCACGAAAAGCGGGTAGTCAGATTGTTGTTGCTGGCATCAGCAGTCAAATGCAAGTCGACTGCCTGACGGTTTGCCATCAGCTTGGTCAGCGCAACATCAATGCGCATGGTGTCGTTGGGAGAGGTGATTTGCAGGCGGCCCTGGCGGTAAGGGCCACCGTTGTATGAGAAAGCCGGCAGCTGGCAGTCGAGCGCAATTGTCTGAGTATGGTCATTAATGGTGGCCGACAGCTCCAGCGGTTGCTCCAGCTTAAAGTTGACTCCCAGCAGCCGTTGCAGCCAGTCGGTCTTAGCCATGGTCATCTTCAGGTTGAAGTTGTTCTTGTTGTCATGGCTCTGCGGCGGCAGGCCCGGGAGCGTGGGCAGCTTTGCCCCGATAAGGTTGGTAATGCTCCGGGCCAGCGTTGTGTAGTCAAACTGGCCGGCCAGGTCGGCATGGGCGAAATCGCTGTTGAGGGTAACAAAATGAATGCCTTCCGTATAGCCCGACTCTACCAGCAGATAGTTCAATATGTAATTATCTGAGCTGGAACGCATGGTGAAGTTGCGAAGACTCAGCGCCCCCTGCGCATCGTTCATGTTCGTGGCGGTGAAATTGGCATCAATGTCAGCACTGAAAGCGGCATCGCCCCACCGCTCACTCAGCTTCAGGGCTGAGGGGTGCAAATGGCTGATACGCCCGGCCAGCTTGAACTTTGGCCGCGCCAGCTGCCCTTCCAAGCTGGCCGCCAGGTTTGGGTCTTCAATCTTCACGCGCCCCAGAATGTCGTCTTTGGCGTACCGCCCGTTCAGGTCTATATTGGTATAGGTATAACCTTTATAGTCAAATGCAGGCACGGCTCCCCTAAGTTCAACATACTGGTCTGTCTGTCCGTTCAGCCTGACATCGGCGGTGAGATTTCCGAACTGCTCGTCTGCCAACAAGTCTTTCAGGCTGAAGTCTGTGGTGGCCACCCGCCCCGAAAAGGTCTTATCACGGTGCAGCAGCAGGTCTAATTCTGCACTCCCAATGCTTGTGTCAACAAATCCATTGGCTGTCAGGCTGCCACCGTGCCCGCCCAGCCACACATTTCTCAGGCTGACATCGCCAATGCGCGACACGAGAGGAGGCAGGGAGGCATTTTGACTGGCAAGCTGACTGACCAGATGGGCTGACACCCTTAGCAGCTCCACCTGCACATTCCATGAGGGCTGTTTCTGCCAATTGGCCACGGTGCCGTGCCCTCTAAGCATCAAGTCGTCTTGCGGCGAGCCAATAGAAAGCTGATTTACTTTTGCTTCTACGGGATTGGCCTGAAAGGCCGTGTTCAGCAGCAGGGGTGTATCGAATGGCCTAAGTGCAGGCAGCAGACAAGACAGGTCTGCCAGAGTCACCCGGCTGTTTTCAAATCCACCCTTCAGCTGCAAAGTCTCCTTCAGACGGTTGGCATCGAAAGTGGCCGTTATGGCTTCCGACCGAATGCTGGTCTTTGGCAGTTGCAGACTGAAGTCGTTCAGCGTAGCTCCATGCTGCCCAGCAACCAGTTTAAAAGCCAGCTTCTTAACATCCAATCCTGACTGCTCAGTCAGGGCCAGGCGCTTGACATTGAGATTCAGCGAATCGTTTGTAAGGGCTTTCAGTATAATGTGGGCACTGATATTCTTCAAGTTCAGGTGTTGTGGAGACAAGCGGCCTTCTTGCGGTGCAGAATCCCACTGGTCATAGCGGACACTGGAGTGCCGCATGATAAGCGAGTTGACCCGGAGGTCAAGCGGCGTGTGGCTGGTGGTGTCTTTTGAGGCCAGCGAGTCGAGTACAAACTGGAAATTGGCCTGAGACTGCGCCGTAGGCTTATATAGCTGGGCGTGGGCACCGAATATCTGGGCTGAAGAGATGGCAATGCGGCCTTCGGCCAGCGGAGCCAGCTGTAATTTCACCGACAGGCGGGCTGCCCGCAGCAGTTCTTTCTGCTGCTGGTCTAAAATCAGTACATCATCAAGTATCAAGCGGTTAAACAGCCCCAAGTCTACACGCCCAATGCTGACCTTTGTGCCTAACTTCTGCCCAATAGCCTGAGCGGCCTGCTGACCGATATACGTCTGGCATGCCGGGATATGGGTTAGTATCAAAAGCAGGGAGTACAACCCCACCAGAGGCCATATAGTCCAATTTATAATGTGCTTCAGAATCCTCAAAGCTGCCAATTTTAGATAGCAAACACGGGGTGTCTGCCAGAATTTAGTTGCAAAAGTACGACAAAAAGTTGTGAATAGTGAATGTTTTGTGGAGTTTTTGTTCGTGTATTCCATAAATTTTATTAATTTTGCACTCGCAGAATGCAACTATTCAATTAAATGTTAAATAAATGGCAAATGTAATAAAATTACGTAATGGCCTGGATATCAACTTGCAAGGCAAGGCGACAGAAACGAAAATCCAGCTGAAATCGAATGGCAAGTTTGCACTTGTGCCTGACGATTTCGAGGGAGTTGTTCCGAAAGTCGTTGTCAAGCCGGGTGACAAGGTGAAGGCCGGGGAGGCTCTGTTTGTCAACAAGCAGTTTCCCGAAGTAAGGTTTGCCTCGCCTGTCAGCGGCACTGTGCGCGATGTGGTGAGGGGAGACCGCAGAAAAGTTCTCTGCATCAAGGTTGATGCCGACAGTCAGCAAGAACATGTTGACTATGGCAAACGCGATGCGGCAAAACTTGACGGAAAGGCAGTCATTGATGCACTACTGGAAGCGGGAATCTTCGGCTATATCAACCAGTTGCCATACGCAGTGTCAACCAATCCGTTGGCAACGCCTAAGGCAATTTTCGTATCGGCATTGAGAGACAAACCGTTAGCAGCCAGCTTCGAGTACGAAGTGAAGGGTCAGGAACAGGATTTCCAGACGGGATTGACAGCCCTGTCTAAGATTGCCAAGACCTATCTCGGCGTAGGCGTTGGCTCGGCTCTCGAAGGCATGAAGGATGTTGAGGTGAACATTTTCGATGGCAAATGCCCGGCCGGCAATGTCGGTGTGCAGGTAAACCACTTAGACCCGGTGAACAAGGGCGAAGTGGTCTGGACTATCGGCGACCCAACGGTGGTACTGTTCATCGGCCGGCTGTTCAATAGCGGAAAAGTGAATCTGCGCCGCACGGTTGCCCTGTGCGGCAGCGAAATCAAGTCGCCGGCCTACGTGGATATGCTGGTTGGCGAGGAACTCTCGACACTACTCAGCAACAGCTATGATGCCAGCCACACAGTCCGTATCATCAACGGTAACGTGCTGACAGGCAGACCAACCACAAAGGATGGCTATCTGGGCGCACACACTTCTGAAATCACGGTTATCCCCGAAGGCAATAACGCAGACGAGATGTTGGGCTGGATTCTGCCGCGCCTGAAGCAGTTCTCGGTGAATCGCAGCTACTTCTCATGGCTATGCGGCAAGAAGAGCTATGCGCTTGATGCGCGCATCAAAGGAGGCGAGCGCCACATGATTATGAGCGGCGAATATGACAAGGTGCTGCCGATGGACATCTATGGCGAATATCTTATCAAGGCCATTATTGCCGGAGACATTGACCGCCAGGAAGCACTTGGCATCTATGAGGTTAGCCCTGAGGATTTTGCGCTGGCTGAATTTGTAGACAGTTCGAAGCTGGAACTACAGCGCATTGTACGTGAGGGGTTGAATATATTACGTAAAGAAAACGCATGAGACTATGAGCTTTTTAAGAAACTACCTCAACAAAATAAAGCCCAACTTCGAACCCGAAGGCAAGCTGCACGCTTTCCGTTCAATCTTCGATGGATTCGAAACGTTCCTTTATGTGCCTAACGACACGGCAAAGACGGGCGTTAACATCCACGATTCCATTGACTCTAAGCGCATTATGAGCATGGTGGTCATCGCACTGATGCCAGCCATGCTGTTTGGCATGTACAACATTGGCTACCAGAACTATCTTGCAGCCGGAACATTGGCTACGGCTTCGTTCTGGGAAATCTTCTGCTTCGGTTTTCTGGCAGTGCTGCCTAAGATTCTCGTTTCCTACATTGTAGGTCTGGGCATTGAGTTTGCCTGGGCGCAATGGAAGGGCGAGGAGATACAAGAGGGCTATCTCGTTTCGGGTATTCTGATTCCATTGATTATCCCCATTGGCTGCCCGCTGTGGATGTTAGCATTGGCGTGTGCCTTCTCGGTGATTTTCTGCAAGGAAATCTTCGGCGGCACGGGCATGAACCTCTTCAACCCTGCCATAGCCGCCCGCATGTTCCTGTTCTTCGCCTATCCTTCAGTGATGACTGGCGACAAGGTGTGGGTGGCGCAGAGCAGCATCTTTGGGCTGGGCAACACACTGCCCGATGGCTTCACGGCAGCCACACCCTTAGGTGAGATTGCCCAGGGCATCACTCCCAATGCCACTATGCTCGACTATGTCATTGGCCTGATTCCCGGCTCTATCGGCGAGACTTCTGTCATTGCCATTGCCATAGGTGCCATTATTCTGCTCTGGACCGGCATTGCCTCTTGGCGCACCATGCTCTTTGTCTTTACGGGTGGTGCCCTGATGTCGTTCATCTTCCACAAGACAGGCATGTCTCCGTTGACCACTCCACAGCACCTGGTCATGGGCGGCTTCGCCTTTGGTGCGGTGTTCATGGCAACCGACCCTGTCACCTCTTGCCGTACTACCACTGGTCAATACATCTATGGTTTCCTCATTGGTGCCATGGCTGTTATCATTCGCGTGATGAACGCCGGCTACCCAGAGGGCATGATGCTGGCCATCTTCTTCGGCAACATGTTTGCTCCCACCATCGACCACTTTGTGGTGGAGCGTAATATCTCGAAACGTTTGAAGAGAGGAGGTACAAAATGAAACTGAATACAAATTCGAACTCATATATTATCGCATATAGTGCAGTTCTTGTCATCATTGTTGCATTCTTATTGGCTTTTGTGTTCCAGGCGCTCAAGCCCATGCAAGACGCCAATGTGGCACTCGACCTGAAAAAACAGATACTCTACTCGCTCAACATCCGTAACCTCAGCGATGCTGAGGCAGAGGCCAAGTATGCCGAGGTGGTGAAGGAGGAAAGCGAGAAAGACGGTCTGAAATACTATAACGTTGAGGTTGATGGCCAGCAGAAGTACGTGTTCCCGCTCAAGGGCATGGGTCTCTGGGGCGGCATCAGCGGCTTCATTTCTGTCAATGACGACCTGAACACCATCTACGGAGCCTATTTCAACCACGAAAGCGAGACGGCCGGCCTTGGCGCTGAGATTAAGGACTCTCAGGCATGGCAGGAGAAGTTCCAGAACAAGAAAATTGCTGACGAGCAGGGCAACATTGCCATTGCCGTTGTCAAGAAGGTTGAGAACCCAGCCTCGGAAGTGGACTGCATTACAGGAGCCACGCTGACCTCTAACGGTGTCTCCGACATGCTCCGCGATGGACTTAAAAAGTATGTAGAACTCTTAAAGCACGAGTAAGACTATGGCACTATTTAGCAAACAGAACAAAGAGGTATTCACCAATCCGCTGAACCTCGACCACCCAATTCTCGGCCAAGTGTTGGGTATCTGCTCGGCACTTGCCGTTACAGCGCAGCTGAAGCCTGCCATTGTGATGGGACTTGCCGTAACGGTGATAACGGCGTTTTCCAACGTTATCATCTCCATTATCCGCAACACCATTCCCAACCGCATTCGCATTGTGGTGCAACTGGTGGTGGTGGCCGCCCTTGTGACTATTGTTTCCCAGATACTGAAGGCATTCGCATACGATGTGAGTGTTCAGCTGAGTGTATATGTCGGCCTGATTATCACCAACTGCATTCTCATGGGTCGCCTTGAAGCCTTCGCCATGACCAACAAGCCCTGGCCTTCGTTCCTTGACGGCGTGGGCAACGGTTTGGGCTACGCCATGATACTTGTCATTGTCGGCGCCATCCGCGAGCTGTTGGGGCGTGGCACGCTGCTGGGATTCCAGATTATCCCCGATGCCTGCTACGATTTCGGCTATGTGAACAACGGCATGATGACCATGCCCGCCATGGCACTCATACTCGTTGGCTGCGTTATTTGGGTACACCGTGCATATTTTTATAAGGAGAAATAAAGTATTATGGAACACGCAATAAGTCTTTTGTTTCGGTCGATATTTGTCGACAATATGATTTTCGCTTTCTTCCTCGGCATGTGTTCCTACCTGGCCGTGTCGAAGACCGTGAAGACTTCGTTAGGGCTCGGACTGGCCGTAACCTTTGTGCTGATGGTCACCGTGCCTGTCAACTACCTGCTGCAGACCAAGGTGCTTGGCCCTGACTGTCTTGTCGAGGGCGTTGACCTGAGCTATCTGTCGTTTATCCTTTTCATTGCCGTGATAGCCGGCATGGTACAGCTGGTGGAGATGGTGGTCGAGAAGTTCTCGCCGGCACTCTATGCGGCACTGGGCATCTTTCTGCCGCTGATAGCCGTGAACTGCGCCATTATGGGTGCTTCACTCTTCATGCAGCAGCGCATACTCATGGACCCTGACAACTCGCAGGCTATCACTTCAATCTGGGATGCCATCATCTACGGGGTAGGCTCTGGCCTTGGCTGGACACTGGCCATTGTGGCGATGGGCGCTATTCGCGAGAAGATGCAATACTCAGATGTACCTAAGCCCTTGCAGGGTCTTGGCATAGTGTTTATCACCGTTGGCCTGATGGCCATGGCGATGATGTGTTTCTCTGGCTTAAACATTTAAGGTTATGGCACAGTTTATAGCAATCAGTATAGGAGTTTTCCTTTCGTTAATCATCCTGGTGGTGATTGTGCTGCTTGTGGCGAAGAAATATCTCTCACCCAGCGGCAATGTGAATATCGAGATTAATGGCAACCGCACCATCAACGTGCCGCAAGGCAGCTCGCTGATGGCCACGCTCAACGAGAACGGCGTGTTTCTGCCTTCTGCCTGCGGCGGAAAGGCCAGCTGCGGACAGTGTAAGGTGCAGGTGCTGGAAGGTGGCGGCGAGATTCTCGACTCAGAGAAATCTCACTTCACCCGCAAGGAAATCAAGGCCGGCTGGCGCTTAGGGTGCCAGTGCAAGGTGAAGAGCGACTTGAAAATCCATGTCGACGAGTCGATTCTTGGAGTCAAGGAGTATGAGTGTACCGTTATCTCCAACAAGAACGTTGCCACGTTCATCAAGGAGTTCAAGGTACAGCTCCCCCCGGGTGCGCACATGGACTTCCTGCCCGGCTCTTACGCCCAGATTAAGATTCCGGCCTTCGACTGTATCGACTACAACGACTACGACCGCGACCTGATTACGCCGGAATACGTGAAGGCATGGGAGCAGTACAAGATGTTCGACCTGAAGTGCAAGAACCCCGAGCCAACTATCCGTGCCTACTCCATGGCCAACTACCCTGCCGAGGGCGATGTGTTCATGCTCACGGTGCGCATTGCCACGCCGCCGTTCAAGCCCGACCGCTCTGGCTTCATGGATGTCAACCCGGGCATAGCCTCATCTTACATCTTCTCGCTGAAGCCTGGCGACAAGGTGACCATGTCAGGCCCATTCGGCGATTTCCACCCGCACTTCGACTCGAAGAAGGAGATGATTTGGGTGGGCGGCGGCGCCGGCATGGCTCCGCTCCGCGCACAAATCATGCACATGACGAAGACCCTTCACACGACCGACCGCGAGATGCACTACTTCTATGGCGCACGCGCCTTGAACGAGGTGTTCTATCTCGACGATTTCCTCGGTCTGGAAAAGGAATACCCCAACTTCCATTTCCACCTGGCGCTCGACCGCCCAGACCCGGCAGCCGATGCCGCCGGCGTGAAGTACACCCCGGGCTTTGTTCACCAGGTGATGCTCGAGACCTATCTGAAAGACCACGAGGCGCCGGAGGATATCGAGTACTACATGTGCGGCCCCGGCCCCATGTCTAAGGCCGTTGTCTCCATGCTCGACTCGCTCGGCGTTGAGCCAGAGTCGATTATGTACGACAACTTCGGCGGATAAAGAGCGAGAGAACACACTGTTGACAAACAAGAAACAAAACAAATTTAAAACAAACTCATGAAACAAACTATTCTGGTTACTGGCGGTACGGGCTTCATTGGAAGCCATACCACCGTAGAGCTGCAAGAAGCAGGCTACGAAGTTGTCATTATCGACAATCTGTCGAACTCCAATGCCAACGTGATTGACGGCATTGAGAAAATAACGGGCATCCGCCCCGCGTTTGAGCAGGTCGACTGCTGCGACCGCGAGGCGCTCGAAGGCGTGTTCACGAAATATCCCAGCATCAGCGGCATCATTCACTTTGCCGCCTCGAAGGCTGTGGGCGAGAGCGTTGAAAAGCCCCTACTCTACTATCGCAACAACCTTGTTTCACTCATCAACCTGCTGGAACTCATGCCGAAGCACGACGTGAAGGGCATCATTTTCTCCAGCTCATGCACCGTTTACGGCCAGCCTTCGCAGGAGAATCTGCCCGTGACGGAGAATGCGCCCATACAGAAAGCCATGTCACCCTACGGCAACACCAAGCAGATTAACGAGGAAATCATTCAAGACTACATTCACAGCGGTGCCCCCATCAAGAGCATCATTCTGCGCTACTTCAACCCCATTGGCGCACACCCCTCTGCCCACATCGGCGAGCTGCCAAACGGCGTGCCCATGAACCTCATTCCCTTCGTGACGCAGACGGCCATGGGCATTCGCGGTCAGCTGAAAATCTTCGGCAACGACTACGACACCCCCGACCACACCTGCATTCGCGACTACATCTACGTGGTCGACCTGGCCAAAGCCCATGTCAAGGCCATGGAGCGCGTGCTTGACAAGCCGGAGACCGATGCCGTTGAGGTGTTCAACATCGGTACGGGCCGCGGCCTGTCTACCCTTGAAGTAGTCGAGGGCTTCGAGCAGGCCACTGGCGTGAAGGTGAACTGGACCTACGCACCGCGCCGCGAGGGCGACATTGAGCAGGTGTGGGGCGATGTCACCAAGGCCAACGAGGTGCTGGGCTGGAAGGCCGAGACCCCAACCGACGAGGTGCTTCGCTCGGCATGGCGCTGGCAGGAGAAGCTCCGCGCTGAAGGCATTCAGTGACTTTTTTTCTGAAAACCAAAGACGTTAAGGAGATAAAGTAGTAGATAGTTACTACTGTTCACAGTCTTTATTAAAGAGACTGATTTTGTGTTTGTGTTGGCATGGGCTCTCGATGTGAATCGCGAGCCCATGTTTCGTTTTCCCGGCCTCAGCCATCGGCACGGAAAAGCCATAAAACCAATAACGCCGACACGCAAACCGCGATATTTCGCCCGCTGATTTGCTGTTTTCAGAAATTTAGGCTACCTTTGCAGTCAAAACCGATTACGACTATATGGAGTATATGTCACAGGAAGGCTACGACAAGCTCGTGGCCGAACTCCGACAGCTGGAGAACGTGGAGCTGCCTCTGGTGCGGGAGGCCATTGCCGAGGCTCGCGACAAGGGCGACCTCAGCGAGAACTTTGAGTATCATGCCGCCAAGCGCGAGCAGTCTCGGCTGCTTGGCCGCATTCGTTTCAAGCAGCGGGTGCTGGCTCATGCGCGGGTGCTTGACGTGTCACGCCTGAATGCCGACATGGTGCAGCTGCTCAGCCGGGTAGAGATGACCAATATCGACAACAACCACCGCATGACCTACACCATGGCCAGCCCCCACGAAGCCAACCTTCGCGAAGGGAAGCTCTCCATTAAGTCGCCAATAGGCCAGGCTCTTATGGGCAGAAAGGTGGGCGACACCGTGGAAGTCCACGTACCCACTGGCACGGTGCGGCTCCGTATCGAGAGCATTCAGCTCTGAGCCTTTCAGAGCCATATGCCGCTTGGTGTGTTGCCTTGTTGGCAGTTCTAATGCTAACTGCGACAAGGGCAGTTTTGAAAATATTTCTGCAAAAATGCCGCATTTGTTTGGCTTTATCGCAAAATAAGTGTATCTTTGCAGACGATACTTGCACAG
>JAFLSH010000160.1 GCA_022511055.1 Prevotella sp.
GTCGGGGGTGTTGAGGGTGTGGGGCAATCAGTTTGATTGGCTACTACCGTGCGCGGGCGCGTATAGGCCGGTCATCTTGCCTACTTGCGCTTACGGTTGGCTCGCTGCTCGCGGTATTTTGCCTTCTGCCGCGCCGAGCCGGAGCCGTGCGCCCCGGTGATGTACTTTTTCTTCTTGGCCTTGGTCTTCACCTTGCCTTCGTTGGGGTCTTTGCGCTCGCCGCCCCGCCCGAAGCTGATGCCGTTTTCCAGAATGGTCTGAAAATCATCCATGCTCTTTGCTGTTTTTTAGTGGTGGAACAGCCTGACACCCGTGAAGGCCATGGCTATGCCGTACTTGTCGCAGGTCATAATGACATGGTCGTCGCGCACGGAGCCGCCGGCCTGGGCTATGAACTCCACGCCACTCTTGTGGGCACGCTCGATATTGTCGCCGAAGGGGAAGAAGGCATCAGAGCCCAGCGCCACCTTCGTGTTCTTGGCTATCCAGTCGAGCTTCTCCTCGCGGGTCAGCACGGCGGGCTGCTCGGTGAAGAACTGCTGCCATGCGCCGTCGCGCAGCACGTCGTCGTGTTCGTCTTCAGAGATGTACACGTCAATGGTGTTGTCGCGGTCGGCACGGCGAATGCCGGGCTTGAAGGGCAGCCCCATCACCTTCGGGTGCTGGCGCAGCCACCAGATGTCGGCCTTCTGTCCGGCCAGTCGTGTGCAGTGAATGCGGCTCTGCTGGCCCGCGCCGATGCCGATGGCCTGGCCGTCCTTCACGTAGCAGACGGAGTTAGACTGGGTGTACTTCAGCGTTATCAGGGCAATCATCAGGTCGCGGCGGGCCTCCTGCGTGAACGTCTTGTTCTGCGTGGGCACGTTCTCGAACAGTGCGGGGTCGCACAGGCTGATTTCGTTGCGCCCCTGCTCGAAGGTGATGCCGAACACCTGCTTGCGCTCAATGGGGTCGGGCTTGTAGGCAGGGTCAATCTTGATGACATTGTACGTGCCCTTGCGCTTCTCCTTCAGTATCTCTATGGCCTCGGGCGTAAAGTCGGGGGCTATCACGCCGTCGCTCACCTCGCGCTTCAGCAGCAGGGCGGTGGTGGCATCGCAGGTGTCAGAGAGTGCCACGAAGTCGCCGTAGCTCGACATGCGGTCGGCACCCCGGGCCCGTGCGTAGGCCGAGGCGATGGGCGACTGGTCCAGCCCGTCGATGTCGTCAACGAAGTAAATCTTCTTCAGCGTGTCGCTCAGCGGCAGCCCCACGGCAGCGCCCGCCGGGCTGACATGCTTGAACGAGGCGGCGGCGGGCAGGCCGGTGGCCTCGCGCAGTTCTTTCACCAGCTGCCAGGCGTTCAGCGCGTCGAGGAAGTTGATGTAGCCAGGGCGGCCGTTGACCACCTCGATGGGCAGCTCACCCTCCGGCATGAAGATGCGGGAAGGCTTCTGATTCGGATTGCATCCGTACTTCAATTGCAGTTCTTTCATTCCTATATTTCCTTTTTAGTTTGAGTTCTGGCTGCAAAGGTAATCATTTTTTTTCAGAATCCACCACCGGGGAACGGGAAACCGCCGGGAAACTCCATTTTCTTTTCCACGGGCGGCTGAATGCGGGGCTGCCAGTCCTGGTCGAAGCGGCTGATGCTGCGGTCGAGAAAGCTGAGGCGGTCGGCCAGCCACTGCTTCAGCACACCGATTTCCTCGTCATAGCTGCTGACACGGTAGGCCGCAAACATGCCAACGGGGTCGAACTCGAATGGCTCGCCCCCGAAGCCGGGGAACATGCCGCCGAAGTCGGGCATCTCGCCGCCGAAACCGGGGAACATGCCAAAGCCGCCGGGCGCATCGCCCGCCTGGCGCTGCTGCTCCATCTGTTTCTGCATCTGCTTCATCTGCCGTTGCCGCTGTTCGTGCTGCTGTTTCTTCTCTGGGCTGGCCAGCAGCTCGGGGTATTCACTGAAATGGCGGGCCGTGGCGCTGGCCACCGCACTGGCATGGCGGTCGATGTAGGCATTAAGGCTCTGGGTGCTGAGTATGCCCTTGCGCAGCTCAAAGTAGCGCTGCTTAACGGCCTTTCTGAAGGCCGGGTCTTGCAGCAGCCGCTGCCAGAGCGCCGGCGTGGGATTGGTGTTGCCGCCCTCGAAGCACCATGCCTCCAGGTTGTCGGCGTTGCAGAAGTTGCAGTTGCCGTAGGCCAGGTTGTAGTCCCAGACAGGGCCCGCCACCAGCTTGCCTCCCGTGCCGTCGGCCCGCTGCTTCTCCTTGTAGAAGTAGGCACTGCGCTTGTAGCCGTCGGCATTGAGGCTCAGCTCGGTGTGAATGAAGTAGTCCACGAATGAAGGCACGTCAATGTAGCGGGCATAGCCCGTCTGCGGGTCGGCAAAACGGTCTGACTGAATGACCTGCTCCACGCTGTCCACGTAGCTCTGTATGTAGGCCATCTGCTCGGGCCTCAGATTCTTCTTTTTCGGGTATATGCACGACCAGACTATCTGGCTGGTCATAATGCCGTCGCCAATGCCCGGCACCTTCGAGGTGAAGGTGGCATCGTCTTCGTTGTAGGTGTCAATGCGCAGCAGGTAGCCGCCCGTCACGTCGCGGCCCGCGGTGTCGGTCTTCTTCAGTTTGTTGAGGGCCACCCGCTCCGTGCCGCGCTTAATGGCCTCAGACAAGATGTAGATGCCGTGGTATTCGCCGTCAACGACCAGTTCCACCATGCGGGTGCGCGGCCCCCAGTGGCCCATGTCGCGCCACAGCTGGAAAGCCAGCGGGTCGCGCGCCATAGACACGTCGTTATAGGGTGCCAGCAGCACCCACTTGCTGTGGGCGGGCATGCCAAGCAGGCTGACAGGCAGCTCGCGGCCGTCGGCCGAGCGCGTCTCGAGGGTGTACTTCTTCTGGTTGAAGCTCAGCGAGCTGTTGCCGCGCAGCTTGATGCCTATGGGGCCGTCGAAGTCGGCGGACTGCATGTGGGCGGTCACCTTCCGCTGGGCGTTCAGCGCCGTGTCGGTGGTAATGGTGATGACTGGCAGGTCTGACTGCAGGCGTTCCACCTTCGTGTGCTTGACCGGCGGGAACATGTCGCCCATGCCCGGGGGCATGCCCATGCCGAAGCCGCCGGGCTGGGCCAGCGTGGGCAGACAGCAGACCAGGCTCGCAATGGCGGTCTGCAAGATGGTGTAGTAGCGCATGGCTCTGGTTTGTTTCATGATTGCTGTCCTTTCTTCTGGTTTGGTCTTCTGTGCCGGCAAAGTTACGAATTAAAACTGAAACGGCACACGTTTTTGTCTCTGTTTTTTCTGCAAATGAGATATTTTTCGTATCTTTGTAGCCGTAAACGAAAACTGTGCTATGGAAAAGAAACATCTGGCCATCCGAAAATTGCTGGCCGCCGTCGAGAAAGAGCTGCTGCACAAGCCTGACCGCAAGATGCTCGACCGCCTCTCGCTGCTGGCGGGCTTCCAGGACTGGGACTCCTTCCAGGATGCCCTGCACGGCACCGCCGGGGCCGATGAGAACTATCGCGGCAAGGATTGAGCCGTGCGGGCAAGACCAGCGGACAGCGGAAAGAAACAAGAGAGGCACTCCCCCGAAAAGGAAATGCCTCTCTCTTGTTGCTCTGCCGTAGAAGCGGCTTAGTTCTTGTTGGCGGAAACGGTGCGCTTCTCCTTGATGCGGGCAGCCTTACCAGTGAGCTTACGCAGATAGTAGAGCTTGGCGCGGCGTACCTTACCTACCTTGTTGACTTCAATGCTGTCGATGTTCGGCGACTCGATGGGGAAAATACGCTCCACACCAACGGTGCCTGACATCTTGCGGACAGTGAAACGCTTCTTGTCACCATGGCCGCAAATCTTGATAACGACACCACGGTAGAGCTGAATGCGCTCCTTTGAACCCTCGATAATTTTGTAAGCGACAGTGACAGTGTCACCAGCCTTGAACTTTGGGAACTGTTTGCCGGTTGCAAATGCTTCTTCAGCAACTTTAATTAAATCCATTGTTACTTTTATAATTAAATTGTTGTATCGTTCCAACGCAACATAGACGGGCAACACGTTACTTCCCTCCATCGGTTACGCCGAAAAGCGGGTGCAAAGGTACAAAAAAAAGTGAAAACTATAAAGTGAAACGCGAAAAAATTTGCTCGGAAACGTTTTTTTTTGTACTTTTGAAGCCTAAAATAACAATTTGGCATGAGCAAAAAGCTATTTCTCGGCGGGCTGACAGCCTTGCTGGTCGTTAGTGCCTGCACTTCTCACCGCTATCAGCTGGTGGGGGTGGAGCGCACGCGCATAGTCATCGACAGCCGATATGACACCGCCACTGATGAGAAGGCCGCCCAGTTCCTCGCCCCGTTCAAGCGGGTGAACGATAGCATCATGAATCCTGTCATCGGCAGTGTGGCGCACGATATGCGGGTCGACCGCCCGGAGAGTGACCTCAGCAACCTGATGTCTGACATCCTGGTGTGGGCAGCCGCCGAATACGGCGAGCAGCCTGTGCTTGGGGTCTACAACATGGGGGGCATCAGGGCAGACCTGACACGCGGCATCGTAACCTACGGTGACATTCTCGATATGTCGCCCTTCGACAACAAGATATGCTTTCTCACGCTCACCGGCGAGCATCTGCTGGAATTGTTCGAGCAGATTGTGGCGGCCAAGGGCGAAGGGGTCAGCAAGGGGGTGGAGCTGGTTTCCACCAAAGACTACAAGATGGTATCGGCCAGGCTGCACGGCCAGCCTGTCGACCCGAAAGGCAGCTAC
Source organism: Prevotella sp. (assembly GCA_022511055.1). Lineage (GTDB taxonomy): Bacteria > Bacteroidota > Bacteroidia > Bacteroidales > Bacteroidaceae > Prevotella. Next base: position 4,757 of record JAFLSH010000160.1, read on the forward strand.
CGGGTGGTTACCAACGACTTTCTGCTGACGGGTAATGACAAGATGGGGGCGTTCCTCAAGGGCACAGATGTGCGGGCGCCCAGCGAATCGACCAACAATGTCCGCCACATCGTTGTGAGATACTTCCGCGACAAGGCCAGCCGCGGCGAAGTGGTAGATGCGCAGGTCGAGGGCCGTTTCCGCTTCATGTAAAGCGCATTGTAACGCGCAAAACTCAACGACTATCAACGCTATAACACATATAATTGCTGAATAATTGCTGACAATGAGACACCTTTTCATCATCATAGCCCTGCTGACAGCCATGGCGGCCGGTGCCAAGAAGCACAGGCAGCTGGTGATTCTGCACACTAATGACGTGCATTCCTGTGTTCTGCCCCTGAATCCCAACCTGGCAGACACCATGCTGGCCGGCCGCGGCGGCTTTCTGCGCCGCGTGGCCATGATTAAGGAACAGCGGCAGCAGCACCCTGACTTGCTGCTCTTCGATAGCGGCGATTTCTCGCAGGGCTCTGCCTTCTACACCATGTTCAAAGGCGAGGTGGAAGTGGGGCTGATGAACGAGATGGGATATGATGCTGCCACACTGGGCAACCACGAGTTCGACTTCGGGCTTGACAACCTGGCAAGCCGCATCCGGCAGGCTAACTTCCCCATCGTCTGCTCTAACTTTGACTGTACGGGCACCCAGCTCGAAGGGCTGCTGAAACCCTACATCATCATCAAGCGCAACGGCGTGAAAATCGGCGTGTTCGCCCTGTCGCCGAACTTGAAAGGGCTGGTGTTCGATGCCTATCATGAGGGAATCACCTTCCTGGACCCGGCAGAGACTGCGCAGAAGTACATAGACAAGCTGCGCAAAGAGGAAAAGTGCGATTTGGTCATCTGCATCAGCCACCTCGGCTGGGAAGAGGCCGACTACACTGATGGGCAGATGCTCAGCCTGACCGAAGGGTGCGACCTTGTACTGGGCGGTCACAGCCATACCTACATGCAGGCGCTGGAATATGCGCCAGACAAGAACGGCAAGCCCGTACCCGTAGACCAGAACGGCAGGCACGGCGCGTTTGTGGGCAAGCTGGTGCTGGATATGGAAAGGAAATAGGCGGCTGCGCGCTTCCCGCAAGGTGTCTGCGCTTGGGGAAGGGCGGAGCTACTCAAAGTAGAAAGTCAGTGTTATCATCTTCGAGCGCCCCTGCGAAACGCTGTGGGCGTAGACACGGCGGCTGGCATCGGTCAGTTCGTCGGCATGCTGGTAGTCAATGCCGTCAATGAGGCCGTAGCTGAACTTCAGTTCGGGAATCAGCTTGAAGAATCGCAGATAGAAATCGCAGCCAAAGCCTAATTCCAGGCACAAATCGTAGCGCTTCAGCTGCAGGTTCTCAGGGGTCTTGCCCGACAGGTTGAGCATCGGGTTGAGGCCGCCAACGATATAGGGGCGGTAGTTGTTGAAGCGCTGTGCGGAAAACTTCAGGTCAATGGGAAAGGCAATGTAGGCGGTCTTCAGGTCTTGCGTTGTCTCGAAGATGCGCCCCTCGCTGGCCACTTGTGTCAGGTTGCGGAAGGTCAGGTGCTTGGAGCCGAAGTGCAGCGTGGGGCTGAAGCGGGCAGCCAGGTATGTGCTTAGGCGCAGGTCGGCCAGCACGCCCACGCTGAAGCCCGGATTCCACGTATCCTGGTCGCAGACTACCGTCTGCACGGTCGTCATGCCGTTCTCGTCGACCAGTGTCTGCGGGCCAACATTCTGGAACTCAATGTCCTGAAGGTTGAAGCCGACAGAGATGCCGAAGTGCAGCGGCCGCAAGTCCAGATAGGGTTTGTTCTGCGGTCGCATTGTTTGCGCCGTGACTGCCGTTAGGGCAGAAATCACGAGCGAAATAATGCAGAATAGCCTTTTCATGCTATTATAATAACGGCTTTTTGCCCGATATATTATGCCGGAATCTATTTCGACAGAGTATAAATTGCAAAAATAAATACCGAAAAGTTAGTATGGGTCGGAAAAAAATCGTATCTTTGCATCACCAAAAATAAGTATAACGTATTAATCATTTAAATTCAAGAAAATTATGGCTTATGTAATTAGTGATGACTGTATCGCATGCGGTACTTGTCAAGGTGAGTGCCCTGTTGAGGCTATTTCTGAAGGTGAAAAGTATTCTATCGATCCCGACCTCTGCACAGAGTGCGGCACATGTGCAGGTGTATGCCCATCAGAGGCTATCAGCCTTCCCGCTTAATTCATTAGAATAGTTTCATAAACCCGAATGGGAGCTTCCGCGGAAGTTCCCATTTTT
>JAFLSH010000161.1 GCA_022511055.1 Prevotella sp.
TTCGAGGCCGTTAGCCCCGAAGTAGCTGTAGCGGCTGTTGTCGGGATTAACGACTATCTGCTCCACCACAATCTCAGGGTCAATCATCACAATCTTCAGCGTGTGCCGGCCGGGCGTGGTCTGGAAGGTGGCATCGAGCCAGCGGAGGTTGTCGAACACCTCGTTGCGGCGCACCAGCGGCCTGCCGTTCACAAAGCCGCTCAGCGAGAGGCGGCTGGGCTGTGGCAGCGGCCGCAGCACCTTCGACACGGCGAGATTCTGCGGCGTGTATTCCGAGAAAGTGTCCACCAGTCCGCGGCGGGCATCAATGACCTGCATCGGCTGGTCGTCAAGCTGCACGCCCAGTCGCAGGCCGCGGGCGGGCATGATGTCCTGCGTGGGCAGAATGCCGATGGCCACCCGGCCGTCGGCCGTCAGCTCCACCTCGTACTCCAGCGCAGGGCCGCCGCTCTCGGCCGAGGGCATCATCACATCGTCAATGCCCATGCAGCCCTTGCCACGCCCAAGGTCTGGCAGAAACTGCCAATGGCTATCCTTCCGCACATACTGGTAGGCAGGGATTGTGTACTCTCTGCTGTCAGGCTGCGGGTTGAGGTTGTGCCTGACCCTGTAACCCAGTGTCATGGGGTGGAAATTCTGCTCGGGAATAAACCACTGGGTGTAGCCGATATGGTTGTCGAGCATCATGCCGCGCCACTTGCCGCCGGCCAGGCTGTTGTTGTAATAGTCAGTGAGCCGCCGGTCTTTCTCCATCAGGTAGTTAACGGCAAGGCTGTCGCCCGTGGTGGCACAGTTGTAGATTTCGGCCACGCCCGCACTGGCCACCGCCGGGTAGTAGACCAGCTGGTAGAAGGCATCCCGCGCCTCAGCGGGCATCCGCTCCATCAGCGCCTCGCAGCGGAGTACGAGCGACTGCCAGAGCTGAGATGTTCGGAGCATCTCCTCGGTGTTGAAGATGCCGGGCACTTGTGCCTCAGGCTTACGCCAGAGGTTGTATTTCGAGTATTTGGCTATAATGTCGGCCGTCTCCTTGGCGAAGGAATCGCCAAAGACACTCCGCGTAAAGCCTTCCAGGTAAGCCTGTTCGTCGCCAGGCTTAATGGCATCGGGATTCCACGCGTAGTGCATAATGAAGTCGATGGGCACTTCCTTGGGCTTCAGGTCGCCCACGTTGACAATCCAGATGCGGTCGATGCCACTGGCATAGGCCAGGTGCAGCTGCTCGCGCAGCTTCGGGAGGGTGGTGGTGTTCACCCAGCGGTCGTTCCATGGGCCGCCGTTCATGTCGATGTGGTAGTAGAGCCCCAGTCCGCCCTTGCGGCGGCGCTCGAAGTCGCGGCCCTTGCGGCGTATGTAACCCCAATTGTTGTCGCAGAGCAGCAGGGTCACGTCATCGGGCACGGTGAAGCCCGCGTCATAGTAGCGCTGCACCTCGGTGAATATCGCCCACAGCTGGGGCACGCCGTCTGGCCGGCCGTAAATGTCCTTAATGATTTTGCGCTGCCCCTCAATGACCTGCCTGAGTGTCTTCATGTTGTCGCTGTCGTCGCCCTTGCCCATTGCCACGTCGCCATCGCCGCGCATGCCGATGGTCACAAGGTTCTCGTAGCGGCTGTTACGCTCCATGCCCTCGCGGAAAAAGCGGTCAAGCCGCTCCTTGTTCACACTGTAGTCCCACGGGCCGACCGTGTCCTTGCGGTAGACATACTCCTTGTGTGCCCGCATCATCGGCTCGTGGTGCGAAGTGCCCATCACAATGCCATACTCATCGGCCAGCCGCGGGCTCTCCGGGTCGTCTTCGTTGAAACGGGAATCCCACATGGCCGGCCACAGGTAGTTGGCCTTCAGCCGCAGCAGCAGCTCGAACATCTTGGCGTATGCCTTGGAGTTGACTCCCCCGAACTGATTGTTGCACCATGTGCCAAACGAAGGCCACTCGTCGTTGATGAAGATGCCGCGATATTTCACCTTCGGCGAAGGCTGGAGAATACGCCCGCCACGGTAGACCACTTCATCCTGATGCCTCACGGGAACATCGGCCCACCAGTACCAAGGCGACACGCCCATGCGCTGCGAAATTTCATAGATGCCGTAGATAGTACCGCGCTTGTCGCTGCCGGCAATGACCAGATTGTCATCCACCACGTCAATGAGATACGACTCCCACTGCCCGCGCACGGCCTTCACATCAATCTTGCGGCGCTTGACCAGCTGGTCTATCAGCCGGCTCTTGCCAATAGTGCCCACCACGATTCTACCCTGCCCTGCGGCAGCATTCACCGACAGCAGGGCGGCATCTCCCGTCACCACGGCAGCCGCCGTGCCAGTCACTTTCCGCACGTCATCGCCCAGGTCGTTGGCCGCCCTGACAACGCCGGCCCAGTCATTGGCGTCTACCACGATAGTGGCAGTCCGCCCGTCTTTGGCAATGCAAAATGGAGACACCGTCTGCCCCTTCGCCGGCAGACAAGAAATACAGATAGCAATGATAATAAGCCAATTAGAAACAATTCTTTTCATATCCTTCTTTTTTTTGATTGGAACAGCACAGGCTGCCTATGGAAACAGACTACTTCGCCTTCAGGTATTTGGCCAGTTCGCTCTTGTTTTGCCTGAGCCCCTTGGCAAAGCTCTGGGCGTTCATCTGCGCGCCGAGCTTCGAGGTGTGGGTGTGGTCTTGCTTGAAGTATTTGTCGCCGGCCTTCTGCTTGATAAGCGCCACGGCGGCCTTGGCCTTCTCCTTGTCGGCAGGCAGACTCTTCACGGCAAACTTCTTGTCGAGGAAATCGGCAGAGATGTTGTGCAGGTCAATGAACTCCACGCCTGTCTCGGCCACCACCTCGCGATACCACTTGCCGTATGAGTCATCGCGGCGCTCCACCTTGCCGCCGGGCCACTCGTTGCGGGGTGTCAGCGAGACGAGAATGGGGGTTGCCCCCTTCTCGCGGACATCATCAATCATTTTCTTCAAGTACCAGCCAAACGAATAGACCACTTCGTAGCTGCCGTCTTCATCCATCTTGTAGACATGGCAGGTGTCGCGCGTACCGGGGATAACGCCACGGGCTTTCTTGTCGGTGATGGGGCAGATGTCGTTGTGCCCAAACTGAATGGTAACAAAGTCGCCGGGCTGCAGCGAGTTGTAGACCCGCTCCCACAGCCCTTCGCGAATGAAGCTGCGCGTACTGCGCCCGGCGCGGGCGGCGTTGCAGAGCGTGATTTTCGACTCATCGAACACGGTCTGCGCCTGCGCGGCCCAGCCCCACATGCCGTCATCGGCCTTGTCAGAGTTCTTCACCGTGGAGTCGCCCGTGAAGAACACCACCGGCTTGCCTTCCTCGCGCCTGACATCGACCGTGGCCAGCGGCACATTCAGCATCATGGCCTGCAACGGCCTGAGCTGCGGGTTGGCACTCTGCCATATTCCCTCGGCCGCACTGCGGGCATTCATCTCAGCGCCGAACTTCGAGGTGTGAATGTGGTCGCCAAAGAAGTGGTACTGCTCCTTCCAGTGGCTGTAGGAGTCGAGCTTCGCGCCGCTGATGTCGTTCAGGTCAACGAAGGGCACACCCTCAACGGCAGCCACGTAGGCCGCCCACTCCGTCTGCGGCTTCCGCACAATCCTGCCCTTATCGTCATAGGCATCGCGCGGCGTGAGCGACATGAGTATCGGGTTGGCACCCTTGGCGCGGATTTCGCCGATGTACTTCCGCAGGTAGGTGCCGTAGCTGTAGACCGTGTCCTGGCGCTGTGTGCGCTGGTTGAAGCCTATGTAGCACGTATCGGGGTCTACGCCGGGAATCACGGCGCGCGCCCGCTTCTGGTCGAAGAACTCGCCGCTGTCGTTGTGGCCTATCGACACAATGACCCAGTCGCCGGGCTTCAGCGCGCTGCGCACGGCCGGCCACAGGTCGGTGTAGAACGTGCGGGTCGACATGCCGCCCAGCGCCTGGTTTTCCACCGTAATCTTTGTGGCATTGAAATACTGGCTGACATAGTAGCCCCAGCCCCACTGGCCGTTGTTGCCGTTGCCCAGCGTGCCGTTGCGCATGGTGGAGTTGCCCACCAGAAAGAGAACGGGGTTGCCGCCCACGCGGGTAGAGCCGGGGGCTGGGCGGGCAGAGAGCGCCTTGGCTATGGAGTCAGGCGTGTTGTCCACCACCTTGTTCACGTCTTCTATCGGGTCGGGCAGATTGTCAAATCCCTGTGCCATCGCTGCGGTTGCAGCCACGGCCAATGTCAGCATTGTCAGTAGTCTTTTCATTGGTCTTGTCTGTTTTGTTTGGTGCAAAGATACGCTTTTTCTTTGAATACGGCAAATTTTCCGCCTACAAATATCGCGCACAGCCCGCGAGCAAAGAACGTACTGCCCGCAAATGGAAGACAAGTCGCGCCGCCACCGCCGCAAAGCGCAAAAAGGCGTTGCACAAAATGGGCAATATGCGCACAAAAAGGCCGATTTTGTGCATTTTATTTTGCAGAACGGTAAAAAAGTAGTACCTTTGCACCCGCTTTTAAAAGTTGGTAACACATTTTTATCTAATAATTTATGGCTTTAAAGATTGTTGTACTTGCCAAGCAAGTACCTGACACAAGAAATGTCGGGAAGGATGCAATGACTGCTGAAGGCACCGTGAACCGTGCCGCCCTGCCCGCCATCTTCAACCCTGAAGATTTGAATGCCTTGGAGCAGGCTCTTCGCCTGAAAGAGCAGAATCCAGGCTCTACAGTAGGAATTCTAACGATGGGCCCTCCACGTGCAGGCGAGATTATCCGCCAGGGGCTCTATCGCGGTGCCGACACGGGCTGGCTGCTGACAGACCGCCTGTTTGCCGGTGCTGACACGCTGGCCACCAGCTACGCGCTGTCTGCCGCCATCAAGAAGATTGGCGATGTAGACATTGTGATTGGCGGCCGCCAGGCCATCGACGGCGATACCGCCCAGGTTGGCCCGCAGGTGGCTCAGAAGCTGGGGCTGAACCAGGTGACATACGCCGAGGAAGTTCTCAAGGTTGAGGCCGGCAAGGCCACCATCCGCCGCGTGATTGACGGTGGCGTGGAGACCGTTGAGTCGCCCCTGCCCGTAGTCATTACGGTGAACGGAAGCGCCGCCCCCTGCCGCCCGCAGAACGCCAAGCTGGTGATGAAGTACAAGCGCGCCACCTGCCCGCTGGAGCGCAGCGGCAGCGAAGACTACTCAGAGTACAACCATCTCTACGAGGAGCGCCCGTACCTGACACTGACCCAGTGGAGCGTGGCCGATGTAGACGGCGACCCTGAGCAGTGCGGTCTGGCTGGCTCGCCCACAAAGGTGAAGGCGGTGAAGAACATTGTGTTCCAGGCAAAGGAGTCGAAGACTTTGACGGCTTCTGATGCTGATATCGAGGGAATGATCAAAGAATTGTTGGAAGAGAAGATTATTGGCTAAGAGATATGAACAACGTTTTTGTATATGTAGAGATAGAAGGTACTCAAGTACAGGAAGTGTCTCAGGAGCTGCTGACCAAGGGTCGCAAGCTCGCCAATGAACTGGGCGTGGAACTCCACGCCGTGGTGGCCGGCACAGGCATCAAGACCAAGGTGGAAGACCAGATTCTCCCCTACGGTGTCGACAAGCTGTTTGTGTTCGATGGCGAAGGGCTGTTCCCCTACACCTCTGCCCCCCACACGGATATTCTCGTGAATCTCTTCAAGGAAGAGCAGCCGCAAATCTGCCTGATGGGTGCAACGGTCATTGGCCGTGACCTCGGCCCGCGCGTGTCTTCATCGCTGACCTCTGGCCTGACCGCCGACTGCACCGAGCTGGAGATTGGCCCGTATGACGATGCCAAGACCAAGAAGCACTACGACAACCTGCTCTATCAGATTCGCCCCGCCTTCGGCGGCAATATCGTGGCAACGATTGTCAACCCTGACCATCGCCCGCAGATGGCCACCGTGCGCAGCGGCGTGATGCAGAAGGCACTCTACGAAGGCAACTGCAAGAAAGAGGTCAGCTATCCTGAGGTCTCCAAGTACGTTTCGCCAGAGGCATTCGTGGTGAAGGTACTCGACCACCACGTAGAGGCTGCCAAGCACAACCTGAAGGGTGCGCCCATCGTTGTGGCCGGCGGCTACGGCGTTGGCTCGAAGGAAGGCTTCGACCAGCTGTTCCAGCTGGCAAAGGTACTCCACGGCGAAGTCGGCGGCTCGCGCGCTGCCGTTGATGCCGGCTGGATTGACCACGACCGCCAGATTGGCCAGACGGGCGTGACCGTACACCCGAAGGTCTACATTGCCTGCGGCATCTCCGGCCAGATTCAGCACATTGCCGGCATGCAGGACTCTGGTATCATCATCTCTGTGAACAGCGACCCTGATGCACCTATCAACAAGATTGCCGACTACGTGATTGTCGGCACGGTGGAAGAGGTAGTTCCCAAACTCATTAAGTATTACAAGCAAAATAGCAAATAAAGAAGTTAAGGAGTTAAAGAAGTTAAAGAAGTTAAGCCATTAGTTTATGACAAACCAGTTTCAGAATATTGTCGCATGGCAAAAGGCTCACCAGTTCGTGCTTCTGGTCTATAAGACCACACTGTCGTTCCCTGACTTCGAGAAGTTCGGACTTTGCTCGCAATTTCAGCGGGCTGCGGTCTCTATTCCTGCCAATATTGCTGAAGGGTACAAGAAAATAAGCAGGGCAGACAAGCTGCGCTTCTTCAATATATCACAAGGAAGTCTCGAGGAATGTAGATATTACACCATGCTTTCCAAAGACCTTGGCTATATCAACGAAGAAAACTACAACTTGTTAGCCGCATCCATTGAGGAAACAAGCAAAATGCTGAATGCCTATTGCAAAGGCGTAGCCGACAACAACTTCAGCAACACCCTATAAAACTATTGGCTTAACTCCTTTAACTTCTTAACTTCTATAACTCCAAAATAAACAGTCACAAATCCCTTAAACACAAAAGAATATGGCAAACTATTATAGTGACCACCCCGAGATTGGGTTTTATCTCAATCATCCCC
>JAFLSH010000162.1 GCA_022511055.1 Prevotella sp.
ACTCCTTGTCTATCCTGATTGTCAGTGTCTCGCGGTCGAAGTGAATGCCGCGGCGCTCCACCAGGCGGCTCAGTGCGCCCTGCTGGGCAAGTTGTTGCGGTGTGCCGATGCTCAGGCCGTGTTCGCGGTCCATCAGCCAGAGGCTGTCGGCCGTCTGAAGCGCCAGTTCCAGGTCGTGGGTGGAAAGGAAGATGGTCTTTCCCGTCTCGCGGCAGATGCGGCGCAGCAGCAGCATGGTCTCCACCTTGCTGGGGAAGTCGAGAAAGGCGGTTGGCTCGTCAAGGATAATGATGGGAGTCTGCTGTGCCAATGCCTTGGCTATCATTACCTTCTGCCGCTCGCCATCGCTGAGGGTGTGAACCATGCGCCGGCTCAGCGGCTCGATGCCCACTTGGCTGATGGCCTGGCTGACCATGTGGCGGTCGTTGGCTGTCAGCGCGCCGAAGAAGCCCGTGTAGGGCGAGCGGCCTAACCCCACCAGGTCGCTGACGGTCATGTCTCTCACGTCAGGCTTCTCGGTGAGTACCACGCCGATGGTGCGGCTCAGTTCCTTGCTGGTGTACTGGCTGATTTCGCGCCCGGCAATGAACACTTCCCCGGCGAGCTTGGGCTGGAACGCCGAGAGTGTGCGCAGCAGGGTCGACTTGCCGGCGCCGTTTGCTCCGAGCAGACAGGTCAGCTCGGCCGCCCGAATGGTGGCGGTCATGCCGGCGGCTACGGTCTTTGTGCCGCTTCTGGTTTTATAGCCTATGCTGAGCTGGCTCAGCCTGATGGTTTCCTGTTCAGTCATGGTGGGTAAGGGTTAGCCGAAAGCACTTGGCAGTTGCCTTTGCAGGCGCATGCCGCTTTTTCCTGCCGGCAAAAATACAAAATATTTTCTGATTAGTGCTTGTTCTGCACCATTTTTTCGTAACTTTGCAGCAAAATACTTGATAGTCATGGAAGTGAATATTGACCAGACCCGATGGTATGACCGCCTATTGGCCTCGTTTATCTTTTACACCCGCCTGCCGCTGCGGCGCTGGCGGCAGCCGCCGCGCACTTGCTATCAGGCCGTGGTGGAACACTGGCCGCTGACAGGCTGGCTGACGGGCGGACTGATGGGTGCTACGCTCTATGCCGGCAGTCTGGTGCTGCCTGCCGCGGTGGCCGTTCTGCTGGCCATGGCGGTCAGGCTGCTGGTGACTGGTGCGCTGCACGAAGTCGGGCTGGCACGATTTGTTGATGGGCTTGGCGGCGGTGGCGGTGACCGTCAGCGCACGCTCGACATCATGGGCGACCCGCGCATCGGCACTTACGGCACGGTCGGCCTTGTGTGCTACCTGGCGCTGCTCTTTGCCGCGCTCTGTTCGCTGCCGCCGCAGACGGCTGCCCTGACTATTGCTGCTGCCGACCCTTTCTCGAAGATGGTCAGCAGCCAGCTCATCTTGATGATGCCTTGCGCCCGTGCCGGTGCGGGCCGGAATGGGGTGGTCTTCCGCAAACCTTCGGCGCAGGCCGGCATTGGCCTGGCCGTGCAGGGATTGCTGCCGTTGATACTCTTTGTCTGGTTAGAGCCGGCGGCCGGTGACTGGTCGGTACTCGTCTTTCTGCCTGCCCTGACCATGTATTTCCTTTACAGACTCATCTGGCAGCGCCTGCGCGGCTACACCAACGACTGCTGCGGGGCTGTGTGCCTGTTGGCAGAGCTGACTTTCTGCCTCGTAGTCTGTTCGCGCTATTACCTTTAGATGCCCTGGATTTCCGGGGCGTTGATGCACTTCAGGTTTTTCTCCAACTGCTGCACCGAGCTGGCTCCCACCAGCACCGAAGTCACGCCGCGCTGTTGCAGAATCCATGCCAGCGCCATCTCGGCCAGGGTTTCGCCACGCGCCTGGGCCGTGTCGTTCCATGCGCGAATCTGCTGTAGTATCTCGTCTGTCAGCATGGCCGGGCGCAGGAACTTGCCCTTCGACATGCGCGAGTCTTCGGGTATGCCGTTCAGGTAGCGGTCGGTGAGCAGCCCCTGCGCCAGCGGCGAGAAGGAGATGAAGCCCACGCCGTTGTCAGCGCAGAAGTCCATGATACCCTCGGTCTGCGGCTCGCGGTCGAGCATGTTGAGGCGGCCCTGATAGATGAGCAGTGGCACATCGCGCGCCTTCAGGTAGTCGTAGGCCACCTTCGTGGCGGCCAGCGGCCAGCGCGAGATGCCCACGTAGAGAGCCTTGCCCTGCCGCACAATGTCTACCAGTGCCTGAAGCGTTTCTTCGAGCGGTGTTTCCGGGTCGTAGCGGTGGCTATAGAACAAGTCCACGTAGTCCAGGTGCATGCGCCGGAGTGACTGGTCGAGTGAGGCCATGAGATACTTGCGCGAGCCCCAGTTGCCGTAGGGGCCGGGCCACATGTCATAGCCTGCCTTGCTGGAGATGAAGAGTTCATCACGGTAAGGCCGGAAATCATCGGCCATCAGCCGCCCCATGGTCTCCTCGGCCGAGCCGTAGGGCGGGCCGTAGTTGTTGGCCAGGTCGAAGTGGGTGATGCCGTGGTCGAAGGCGTAGTGGGTGATGGCGCGCGCCCGCTCGTAGGGGTCAACGCCGCCGAAGTTGTGCCAGAAGCCAAGGCTCACCTTGGGCAGCATGACACCAGACCGGCCGCAACGCCTGTACACGGTGTCGCTGTCGTTGTAGCGCTGGGGATTGGGAGTGTAAAGTTCCATTGTCTTAGCTATTTGTTAGTGGGTTATGTGTGCAAAGATACAAAATAATTGCGAATAATGGCCGGTTAGTATCTTATTTTTTCGTATCTTTGCGGTGATGAAAGCTGAAGAGTTGTTTGACTTGTGTGTGCAGCTGGCCGAGGCGGAGCCTTCTGTCTGGGCCAACAGGCTGATGCACGAGACGTTAGTCCTCTGCTGCGCAGAAGGCACGAAGACATTGGGGCAGGGGTTTGGAAACCTCTTTGCACAGGTGGATTTCCTGTGCAAGCGGTGCCGTGTGCCGCAGCCTGACCGGCGGGCCGTGCAGGCTATGCGCCGTTACTCCAACCGCCAGGAAGTGGCGGAGCGGCCGGACTGGCTCTATCATGTCCGTGCGCTGGCACTCTTCGTCTCGGCGGTCATGAATGCCGATGTTCCTGGCCGGCTGGTGCGGCTTATTCCCACGGAGAGCCGGCCGGCCGAGGCAGCGCCTAAGATTAACGCGCGGTATATCCGCTGTATTGTCACGCACTGTGAGTCTGACACGCTTCTGGCAGACACGGGCGAGACCACGCTCACCGTTGACTGCACGGATTGCAAGGACATTCTGAAGATGGCCCGCGAGGGCATGCAGCTGAATCTGCTTGACTGCCATCTGGAGCGTGATGGGCGGGTGATACCCGGCCTTGTGGTGGTTGAGCCGGACTTTCTGCTCAACATCTCTTCCATAGCAAGGTGCTTCAAGGAGTCAGGCAGCCACTCGCTGCTCTACACCGTAGACCGGCTCTCGACCACCCAGACCACCCAGCCGCTGCTGCTTGGTAACTTTGCGGGGTCGGCTCTGGATGATGTGATAAACCGCCGCGACTTCTCGTTTGGTGACACGCTGCGCGCTTCGTTTCGCGAGCAGGCGCTGCAGTTCTGCGCCTGCGAGAACTTCAATGCTGCCCAGTTTAAGGAAGATGCGGAAAACCAGATGAATAACATTGCCGAGGCGGTGGGAGTGCTGAACGACTATCTGGGCGAGGCGCTGCTGGAGCCCAGCTTTGTCTGCGAGCAGTTGGGCTTGTCAGGGCGTGTCGACCTGATGACTGCCGATATGCGCCTGCTGGTGGAGCAGAAGTCGGGCAAGAACTATGCCATTGAGCGCGGCGCAAGCTCGGGAATCCTGCAGAAAGAAGACCACTACGTGCAGCTGCTGCTCTACTACGGCATTCTGCGCTATAACTTCGGGCGTACCGACAATCAGGTTGACATTCGGCTGCTTTACTCGCGCTACCCCGCCAGCCAGGGGCTGCTCTACGTCAACTACTACCAACGGCTGTTCCGCGCAGCCATTCGGCTGCGCAATCAGATAGTGGCTACCGAGCTGCTGATAGCCCGTGAGGGCTTTGGGCGCATTCTGCCTTGCCTGAATAGTGAGAAGATTTTCAGAGATTTCACGAAAGATGGCTTTTTCTACAACTATATCGAGCCGCAGGTCACGGCGCTCCAGTCACAGCTTGCGGCACTGACTGCGCTGGAACGTGCCTACTACGAGCGCATGCTCACCTTTGTCTACCGCGAACAGCTGTTGCAGAAGGTGGGGCGGCAGGAAGGGCAGGATGGCGTGGCGGCCGACCTGTGGAACGTGCCTCTCAGCGCGAAGCGCGAAGCGGGCAACATCTACACCGGCCTGCGCATCACCGACCGCGAGCGCTCGGCAGGGCAGCACGGCTATGACCTTATCACGCTGAGCGTGCCCAGTCAGGGCGAACTGTTTCTGCCGAACTTCAGGCGGGGCGACATGGTCTATCTCTATGCCTACGAAGGCGAGCCTGATGTCAGGCGCGCCATACTCTACAAGGGCACTATGTTAGACATCAGTGTCAGCCAGCTGACCATCAGGCTGAATGACGGCCAGCAGAATGCCGAGGCCATGCGCGGCGAGCTGTGGGCTGTGGAGCATGCCGACTCTGACCTGAACGCCACGAGTGCCATCAGGGGGCTGCACCAGTTCATTACCGCCGCACCGCCGCGCCGGGCGCTGCTGTTAGGGCAGCGCGAGCCTGAGGCCGACACGGCGCGGCAGCTGAGCCGCAGCTGGCATCCGCACTATGACGAGATGCTGCTGAAAGCCTGCCAGGCGCGCGACTACTTCTTGCTTGTCGGGCCGCCGGGCACGGGCAAGACTTCAATGGCGCTGCGCTTCTTGGTGAACGAAGAGCCGGGGCAGCTGCTGCTCATGGCATACACGAACAGGGCTGTAGACGAAATCTGTGCTATGCTCGATGCTGACGGGCAAGACTATCTGCGGATTGGCCATGAGGCATCGTGCGATGAGCGTTTCCGTGCCCACCTGCTCGATGCGGCCCTGGCCGGCACGGGGCGGCTCGATGATGTCAGGCAGCGGTTGCAGCAGGTGCGCATTGTGGTGGGTACTACCTCTATGCTGCAGTCGCGGCCGCAGGTGCTGGCGCTGAAGCACTTTGCGCTGGCCATTGTCGATGAGGCATCTCAGATTCTGGAGCCAAACCTGGTGGGGCTGTTGGCCAACGACCGAATAGACCGCTTCATCTTGATAGGCGACCACAAGCAGCTGCCCGCCGTGGTGCAGCAGACAAAGCAGGAAAGTCTGGTTGACAGCCCGCTGCTGCAGGCCGTGGCGCTGACCGACTGCCGGCGCTCGCTCTTCGAGCGGCTCCTGGAGTGGGAGCGGAGCCAGGGGCGCACCCAGTTCGTGGCCACGCTGCGCCGCCAGGGGCGCATGCACCCGGCCGTTGCCGAGTTCCCCAATCGGATGTTCTATTACAGCGAAGACCTGGTGCCCGTGCCTTGCGACCACCAGCGCGATGACAGCCTGCACTACGACCTGCCTGCCGCCGATGCGCTCGACCGGCTGCTGCAACAGCGCCGCGTGATGTTCTTTGACTGCGCCCCCGCCGCCGGAGCCGCTGCTGGCACGCACCCCGACAAGGCCAATCCCGCCGAAGCCCGGCTGGTGGCCGACCTGCTGCGCCGCATTCACCGCTTCCATGGTGACTGCTTCGATGTGCAGCGGACAGTGGGTGTCATTGTGCCATACCGCAACCAGATTGCCATGATACGGCACGAACTGGAGCAACTCGGCATTCCCGAACTGCTCCAGGTCTCCATCGACACCGTGGAGCGCTATCAGGGGTCGCAGCGCGATGTCATTATCTATTCGTTCACTGTCAGCCGGGCCTATCAGCTTGATTTCCTGACCTCAAACTGCTTTGTGGAGAACGGGCGCACCATCGACCGCAAGCTGAACGTGGCCATGACACGCGCCCGCAAGCAGCTGCTCATGGCAGGCAACGCCGCCGTGCTGCGGCAGAACGCCGTGTTTGCGGAGCTGATAGATGATTATGAGGTGGAATTATGATAACTATACCTCGCCAGCAAACCTTATTCCTCTTCCACGAGCTTCCCTTCGCGCTCCAGCGCGTTCCACACGGAGAATCGTGTTTCGGGATTCAGCTGTTCCATCTGCTCAAACACGCGCCGCATGGTTGTGCGGTGAGTCTCGCGCTCGTTGGGGCAGAGCTTCAGCTGCTTGGCATAGTGGCGCTGTTCGGCGAAAGCCTTGAGGTCTGACTCCTGTTCCAGACAGAGCGGGCGGATGATGGTAATCGGCATCTTGCGCATCCTGAGCCTGACGGGCATGGTGGCGAAATGCCCTTGGAAGAACAAGTTCATCAGCGCCGTGTGGATAATATCGTCTTGATGGTGGCCAAGGGCTATCTTGTTGCACCCTAACTCCTGTGCCACGTTGAAGAGCTGCTTGCGCCGCATCCACGAGCAGAGGAAGCACACGGGCTTCTCCTTCTGCCCCGCCTCTGCCTCATCGAAGCGGGTCGTTCTGATGTGGAGCCGCACGCCAAGACCATCGCAGAACTGTTGCAGCCACTGCGTGTCGGTCTCGTACCGTATGTTCTCCATCCGCACGTGCAGCGCCTCTACCCTGATGGCCGGCTTGTGGATTCTGGCCTGCTGCGCCAGCAGCTCCAGCAGGCACAGCGAGTCCTTGCCGCCCGATAGCCCCACGAGTATTCGGTCGCCCTCTTCCGTCAGCCGGTACTTTACCAGTGCCGCCCGAAACCGCTGCCTGATTTTCTGTTCTAACTTCATTGCCCCAAAAAACCTTATGCTTTTCGACTTATCGCCTGCAAATTTACAGGATTTTATTTGCAGTTTCAAATATAAAACATGTTTCTGCCACCCAGTCGGCAGGGGTAGGAAAAGCTATTTGTCATTGTAATGGCCGTAA
>JAFLSH010000163.1 GCA_022511055.1 Prevotella sp.
TCGTGCGGCTGCCACCTGGTGCTGTTCACCACCGGCCGCGGCACACCTTTCGGCACTTTCGTGCCAACCATGAAGATTTCCACCAACCCAACGCTGGCCAAAAACAAGCCAAACTGGATTGACTTCTCGGCCGGGCAGCTCATTGAGGGTCGCACCATGCAGGAGCTGGTGCCAGAGTTCATTGACAAGATTCTCAGCGTGGCCAGCGGCGAGAAGGCTCGCAACGAAGAGAACGACTATCGTGAGATTGCTATCTTCAAGACGGGCGTAACCTTGTAGACTGAAGGCTTGCATGACATGAAGCGCGGATTAGTGGCACTTTCGCCTTTGGCGGTATTCATCATTCTGTATCTGGTCACCAGCATCGTTGCTGGTGACTTCTACAAAGTGCCCATTACCGTGGCGTTCATGGCAGCCAGCATCTACGCCATCGTCATCTCTGGCGGGTGGCCGCTGCGAAAGCGCATCGACACCTTCTCGCACGGTGCTTCTACCAGCCAGATGATGCTCATGATATGGATTTTCGTGCTGGCGGGGGCATTTGCCAATTCGGCCAAGGCCATGAACTCCATTGATGCCACGGTCAACCTGACCCTGACCCTGCTGCCGCCGCAGATGCTGCTGGCAGGGCTGTTCCTGGCGGCCTGCTTCATCTCGCTCTCCGTCGGCACTTCCGTCGGCACTATCGTTGCCCTGTCGCCCATAGCCGCAGGCGTGGCACAGCAGACCGGCACAGACATGGCCATGATGACTGCCGTCGTCGTCGGGGGCTCGTTTTTCGGCGACAATTTGTCGTTCATCAGCGATACGACCATAGTGGCCACCCAGACTCAGGGCTGCAAGCTGTCAGACAAGTTCCGCGTCAACTCGTTCATCGTCGTGCCGGCGGCATTGGTCGTTCTCGTCCTCTACATCGTCATGGGCGCCAACGTCAGCGCGCCCACCACCGTGCCCGATATAGAGCCCATCAAGGTAGTGCCCTATCTGGTGGTGCTGGTGACAGCCGTACTGGGCATGAACGTCATGGCCGTACTCACGCTGGGCATCGTGCTGACCGGCATCATCGGCCTGCTGACCGGGGCTTACGACATCTACGGGTGGATGCAGGCCATGGGCAACGGCATTACGGGCATGGGCGAACTCATCATCATCACCATGATGGCAGGTGGCATGCTGGAACTCATCAAGCAGCGGGGCGGCATCGACTTCATCATCAGCCGCATGACCAGCCGCATCAGCTCGAAGCGGGCGGCCGAGCTGTCGATAGCGGGGCTGGTCTGCTTTGTCAACATCTGCACCGCCAACAACACGGTGGCCATCATCACCGTGGGCGGCATAGCCAAGCAGATAGGCGACCGCTTCGGGCTGGATAACCGCAAGTGCGCCTCTATACTCGACACCTTCTCGTGTTTCACGCAGGGGCTGTTGCCATACGGCGCGCAGATACTGATGGCCGCCGGACTGACACAGCTGAATCCTGTCAGCATCATTCCGCACCTCTACTATCCGTTTGCCATTGGCCTGGCGGCTCTGCTGGCCATCGGGCTGCGCTATCCGCGCCGTTACTCATGAAAAGCTGTTGGAAGGCATGAACGTCATTACCCGTAATTTCCTGCGCCTGCTGAGGGCAGGCAGCTTTCAGGAGCCAGAGACCATCGAGCCGCTCTCGGCATGGAAATGGCGGCAACTATACCAGATTGCCCTGATGCACGGCATGGGCAGAGAGGTGCTTGAGGGCATCAGGCGCTGTCAGGACCAGTTCTTCGTGCAGCTGCCTGAGGGGCTTGCCGAGGAGTGGCAGAAGGCCGTCGACAACAGCAAGGAAGATTACGCCGACACGACAGAAGACCTGCTGCGGGCAGACCACCTGACTAACCCCCTGCTGAACCGCAGGCTGCAAAACATACTGGATGATGAGACATCGGCCAACACCGAGACGCGCCACATGCTGCTGCAAATAGTCAAGACTGCCCGATACTTCATGAACGAAGGCTTCCCCTTCCGCCACCTGACAGACCTCGGCCTGGAAATCAGGCGGGCGAGCGGGCGGGTAGACTACGCGAAGCTCAAGGAGTGGATTAGTGCCCTCAGGCTGACCCAGTTTGCGCGCCTGCAAGGCACTCTGCTGGTGAGCCTGATGAAGTTTACGGAGGAAGAAATACAATTTGCCACGCCCGATATGGAGATTGACCTTGAGGCAATGGCGCGGCACATCTTCAAACTAAGGAAAGTCCACGCCGGTGACTGGCAGTTCTCGCAGGGGCAGTCCATCTTCGTGCATAGCTCAGGCTCCATGCTGTGGCACGTTCAGCGCTCAACGCGATGCTTCAAGTACTATCCAGCCGAATCGTTCACGAACTTCGTTGCCTCGTTCATCCATTCCATCTCGCACATTGAGGAATAGCCCGAAGGGGCAAAACAGGCCGAAGGGGCAAGTCGCTTCGCGCCGCCTCTCCCCTACTTCACTGTTTTTTTCATGTTCAGGCGGCTGATTTTGCAGTCAGTTGAAATCCTGGCCTGCACGGTGTAAGCCACCTGGCGTTCCTTGGTCGCATCGCTGCGCTCCAGCATCTGGTCTACGGTAAAGTCGACTATGTACGAATAGAGCCCTTCCGCCTCCTGCTGCTTCCGAATCTGCCAGTCGTTCTTCATCGTGAAGGTCATCTGCTGAATGTCCGCCTCGTGCAGCTTGTCCATGTAGGCTACCACGTCGGCGGGCACAGCATCGTCTTTGTGGAGAAACGAACTGAGCCTGCCGGCCAGCGTAGTCAGAAGCATGGCTTTGTCACGTTTTGCCAGCGCGGTGAAGAACGTTGAGAAAAGCTCCTCCACCATCTGCTTGTCCTCCGGCTTCAGCTGCTGGGCATCCAGCACCTCAAAGGCCGTGCGCGCCTCGTCTATGTACCTGCCATCGGGGTGAGCCTTCAGATATGCCTGATAGGCTTCTGGCGTGTCGGCCTGATGTGCCGCCGACCAGTCAATGGAGTCAATGCAGTAGTCGGCCTCCACGCGGTGGATACTGTTGGGGTGCAGCTTCATGTACTTCACAATCTCAGCCTTCAGCCCAGATGCCACGGCGTTAGCCCAGTCAACGTCCAGCTGTTCCAGCGACTTCAGGCGAGCCGCAATAGTGTCGCAATGAGCCTGTGAAGCCTGGCTGCCAAACATGTCAAGATAGTTCTGCAAAACGGCAGGCTGGTCGCTCTGCATGGCATTCTCGTATGCCCGCTGCTCATTCTCGCGCACGGTCGTCTGATAGAAATAGAAGGCAAGGCACACCAGCACGAGCGCAATGACAAAAGCCACGCCAAGCACGGTGCAGCCGGTCTTGCGTTTCTTGCGCCCGCCGCCCGTCGTCGGCTGGGCTGGCTGGGGCTGGGCGGTGTCGTCGTCGGCAGGTGTCTGGTCAGCGGCGGCAGCACTGCCAACGGAGCTGCCGGCAAACAGCGACTGGCAATAGGGGCACTTGGACTGGTCTTTGAATATCACTTCGCCGCAGTCCGGGCAGCGCATTACGTTGCCCGCAATATCTACGCCACAGGAAGGGCATGTTCGCGCTCTGTCGCTCACCTGATGGCCACACTCTGGACACTTGATAATCATCTTTTTACTAATGCTTTACAGATTTTCAATACATCAACGCCTGAAGCGTATCTCACGCAGTCCGTGCCGCCCCATGAAGCGGCTCTTGTCGACAAAGCCGTTGACACCGACTATGCGCCCCTTGCTCGTGTACTGCCACATGGTGATGTCGCGCTCGTCTGCCAAGACCGGCTCCTCATCGGTGTACATGGCTATCATCAGCTGGTAATCGTCAAGTTTGCCCAGCAGGTGCTTGTTATAGAAATTCCTGTAGGTATAGACCAGCGGCTTCTGCTTGTAGGCGCGCTCCACCATGTGCAGGAACGTCATGAGCGAGTCGCAGAACTCATCGGTCGGCATGTTGCTGGTGGTCTCCACGTCAATCATGGGAATCAGGTCCTGCTCGCCGGGCAGACATTGCGCCATGAAGTTCTTCAGCTGCCGGCGCAGCTCCGTCTTGGGGCGGAAGAAATGGTAGCTGCCCACCTTCAGTCCGTAGCGGTGAGCCAGCTCGATGTTACGCTCGAAGTAGGAGTCGATGCGGTCGCCGCCCTCCGTGGCCTTCAGGTAGACGTAGGCCGTCTTCGTATTCTCACCCACCGTCTCCCAGAACACCTGCCCCTGATAGTGACTGAGGTCTATGCCATGCACGTGTCCGCACGTGTCCTCGCACTGTATGTAGGGGTCCTGGTCGCCCTCGGCGGGCTGCGGCTTCGGTGCGGCCGCAGGTCGTCTGACGGCAGTCGTTCTCTTCCTGGTCCGCTGGGTGGTCGGCGCCTTGCGGCGGGCTTTCTGGTTAGCGCTCACAGCCTGCTCTATGGCGGGAAAGGCTGTCAGAAAAGCCATCAATATCAGTATTTTTTTCATCTCCGTAGTATTTTTGAGCTGCAAAGATAGTGAAAATAGAGCGAAAAAGTGTAACTTTGCACCAAAAATAACGAGGAAATGAAAAAAATATTGACATTTGTCTGCTTGTCGGCACTCTTTGCCGGCTGCAACGACAAGGAAGAGCCGCACATCAAGGACTACGCCGTGCCAGAGATGGCCGACCGCACCGTACTTATCTACATGGCGGCAGAGAACAACCTGTCTGACTATGCCGTAGACGGCCGCATACCCGGAACATCCATTGACGGCGACCTGAAGCAGATAAAGACAGGGGCATACGACTTAGGCAACAACAACCTGCTGGTGTTTGTCGACCAGGCTGACAAGAACACCCTGCCCTACCTGGCACGAATAGCCGACGGCGAGATGCGCGACTCGATACCCATGGAGACTGACCTGCTGACAAGCGACCCCGCCACGCTGGAGAGAATGATGCGCACGGCCGTCAACGACTACCCCGCCAGGGAATACGCGCTCGTGCTGTGGGGGCACGCATCGGGCTGGCTCATCGAGTCCGACTCTGTCGCCTACGACCCCACGCCCAGAGCCGCGCGCCGCAAAGCCTACGGCCGCGATACGGGCAACAACTCCGCCAGCGGCTCCAGCGGCTCGTGGATGAACATCCCCTCAATGGCAAAAGCACTGGCAAACGCCCTGCAGACCCGGAAGCTGGCCTACATCTTCGCCGACTGCTGCCACTTCCAGTGTGCCGAGGTGGCCTACGAGCTGAGGAACGTGTGCGACTACATCATCGCCTCTCCGGCCGAGATACCCGCTGAGGGAGCCCCCTATCAGACCATCGTGCCGGCGCTGTTCGAGCCTACCACCTTCTGGCGCTCCATCGTCGACAGGTATTTCGAGCAGACAAGCTACGGCTTCAAGGAGCCGCTATCCGTTGTGAAGACCAGCGAAATGGAAACGCTGGCCGCCGCCACCCGACAGGCTCTCTACGACACGTTCAGCGAGGCTGAGGACCGCTATCCCGACCTGAGCCACCTGATTCACTACTACTATGTCCGCTACCCCTTCTATGATGCCAACGACTTCATGCTGCGCCACGCCTCGTCAAACGTCTACGCCGAGTGGAAGAAAGCACTGGATGCGGCCGTCATCTACAAGACCATGACCACCACATGGATGACCAACGCCCCCTGGGGCACCTACTACTCCGACTTCGAAGTGACCGAGGAGCGCTACGGCGGCATCAGCATGTTCGTACCAAGCTGGAGCTATCAGGGCAGCACCAACTCTACTATCCAGCAGATGGCATGGTACAATGCCGCAGGGCTCTCAGCCATCGGCTGGTAAGCCCTGCCCCGAAACTGAACCTGAATCACACAAAGAGAAACATGGGCATAGAGCAAGCAATATTTCGGCGCACAGAGCTGCTGCTGGGCAACGAGCCGATGGCACAGCTCGCCGAGAAGCGGGTCATCATCTTCGGTGTCGGCGGAGTCGGCTCGTGGTGCGCAGAGAGTCTCGTGCGCAGCGGCATCAGGCGGCTGACCATCGTCGACAGCGACCGCGTGTGCATCACCAACATCAACCGCCAGCTGATGGCGACTACCAAGACGGTAGGCATGGTCAAGGTCGAGGCGCTGCGCGACAGGCTGCTGACCATCAACCCCGGCGCAGAGATAACAGCCATGCAGCAGATATTCTCAGCAGAGACGGCCGCCAGCTTCGATATTGCCGGCTACGACTACGTGATTGATGCCATCGACTCGCTGAAGGACAAGGCACTGCTCATACTCATGGCCTGCCAGGCGAAGGTCGGCTTCTTCTCGTCTATGGGCGCGGCCCTGAAGCTCGACCCTACCCGCATCCGCACGGCGGAGTTCTGGAAGATACAGGGCGACCCGCTGGCGCGCGCGCTACGCAAGCGCTTCAAGCGCGATGGGCAGTACCCACGGCGCAAGTTCCTGTGTGTCTACTCAGACGAGCTGTTGCAGAACAAGGGGCAGAACGCCACCTGCGGCACCGAGCAGTGCATGTGCCCGAAAGCCAAGAATGGCCCTGGAGACCCCGCCTTGCTCAACCATGAGTGGTGTTCATCGAAAGCACAGATTAACGGCACGTTAGCCCACATCACCGCTATCTTCGGCTTCATGCTGGCAGGCCTCGTAGTGCAAGATGCGGTCAAGTCTGCCAAAATGCCATAGCTTTTGAAAAAAACGCCCAACTATACACAAACCCGCATAACCAACTAAAACATAAAAAGTTTCGGAATGTATAGTGGAATACCAGACACCCCCGACTATACATGGTTTTAACTAAATTCATGTTATTTTCTACACTTTAGGATTCCAATTATAGAGCAAGAATTACACCCCCCGGTATTAGGGGGGGAAGTGTGGTAAATATAGTAGGTATTGAAGAAGCCAAAACTCCATGAGTTTTGGTAAAAAAGCGGCACTTTAGGAAAATTTCTCCGTGAGTTTTGCCCAAAACTCACGGAG
>JAFLSH010000164.1 GCA_022511055.1 Prevotella sp.
TATAGCCGGCCTTTCTGAATCGCCTATGCAGTTCACTATATTTCATTCTCTCGTCATTCGATGCCGCAAAGATAGCAAAATTTCTATTATTCTCCAAATATTTTCTATAAAAAATGGCAATTACAAAAATTATGGTTACCTTTGTGGCAGATTTTTATATGTCATGCGTATCAACATCATTGCTGCCGTGGCCCAAGACCGCGCCATTGGCTATAAGAACAAGCTCATATACTGGCTGCCCGATGACCTGAAGCGCTTCAAGGCGCTCACTACGGGGCACACCATCGTCATGGGGCGCCGCACCTACGAGTCGCTGCCCAAAGGGGCACTGCCCAACCGCCGCAACATCGTACTCAGCCGCAGCGCCTGCAACCCTGCCACACCGGGCGAGGCCGGCAAGGGGCTGAGTGAACGCTACCCCAACTGCGAAGTCTACGCCTCGCTGGAAGAGGCCATAAGCCACTGCGCACCAGAGGAAGACATCTACATCATCGGCGGTGCCAGCATCTACGGCCAGGCGCTGCCAATGGCTGACCGGCTCTGCCTGACAGAGATAGCCGACACGCCCGCCGAGGCTGACACGTTCTTCCCCGACTACAGCCAGGGGTGGCGCGAGACATGGCGCGAAGACCACCCTGCCGATGAGCGGCACAGCCACGCCTTTGCCTTTGTGGACTACGAAAAAGACGAAAGATAACGAAACTTATTAATACAACTGACAACTATCATGATGAAACAACTGCTGACAGCCAGCCTGATGCTGCTGAACATCTGTACCAGCCAGGCACAGGCGGGATTTGAACTGAGTGCCACGGAGATAGCAGCCCAAATGGGCATTGGGTGGAATCTTGGCAACACCCTTGAGGCGGGAAACAACGCCCACAACTTTACCAACAAGGGCGGACTGGGAGCGGAGACCGCGTGGCAGTCGACAAAGACCACGCAGGAGACCATCGACTACGTCAAGTCGCTCGGTTTCAAGTCAATACGCATACCCTGCGCCTGGGTCATGGGGCATATCAGCAACGCCAATGACTATACCATCGACACCGCGTGGCTGAATCGTGTCAAAGAGGTTGTCGACTACTGCATCAGGGCCGGCCTCTACGTTGTCATCAATGACCACTGGGATGGGGGATGGCTCGAGGAACACATCAAAGACACTGACAACAACGCCATAGCCCGGAACAAGGCCATTCTGCATGCCCTCTGGACACAGATAGCCACGGAGTTTCGCGACTATGATGAGCATCTGCTCTTTGCCGGGCTCAACGAGCCTAACGCGGAGACACAGTCTGCCACCAACAATCTCATTGCCTATGAGCAGACCTTCATTGATGCCGTGAGAGCCACGGGCGGCAACAACGAGCGCCGCATACTGGTGCTGCAAGGCCCCAGCACGAACATTGAGCATACCGACAAGTTCTATAACAACATGCCCACCGACCCGTCGGGGTTGGCAGACCGCCTGATGATGGAAATACACTACTACAACCCGTGGCAGTTCTGGGGCATGGAGAAAGATGAGTCGTGGGGAAAGGTGTTCTACTACTGGGGCGAGGGCAACCACGTCAGCGGCTCGCAGCACAACCCGAACTGGGATTGCGAAGAGGGGAACATGGAATACCTGCTGAGACTGATGAAGACCAAGTTCGTAGACAAGGGCATACCAGTCATCATCGGCGAGTTCGGCGCCAACTGGCGCACCATCACCGGGCAGGGCGAAAGTCAGGAAAAGCACAACGCCAGCATCAAGACCCACTACAAGACCCTCTGCCAGCTGGCGCTGGAAATGGGCATGGTGCCCATGGTGTGGGATACGAACTACTGCAACCGCCCTTCAATGACCATCGTCAACCGCAACACCCGCTCAGTCTATAACACCTACATGATGGAAGGCATCAGCGAGGCCATGCAGGCCACGGCCATAGCCCGCCCCCCGCTGATTAACTCCCTGCGCCACTCGCCCCACACCTACAACCTGCAGGGGCAGGTGATGCCGGAATGGCAGCAGGCTCGCGGACTGTACATCGTGAGCGGGCGGAAGGTCGTCAGATAGGCAGATGCCGCCAGAGGCATCGCGGCAACCGCCGCCAAAGGGCGGTCAGCAGCCGATATTTCCAGTCAATGATACGGATATGCCGCCTGTGGTCAACAGCCCACAGGATTTCCCGGGCCACCCGCACGGGGTCGAGCATCATTGGGTATTGCACATCGCCCGCCAGCAGGGGCGTGTCCACAAAGCCGGGGCGAAGGTCGGTAATACGAATTTTTAGCTTGCGCTTGTTGGCCTGCTGTTCCAGTGCTTGCAGATACGTGCCCTGCATAGCCTTCGTGGCGGAATAGGCGGGAGCCGGGCCAAGTCCTTTCGTACCGGCAATCGAAGTGATGGCAGCGATATGGCCTTCGCCTTTTTCCGCAAAATAACGATAGGCTTCGCCTATCATCCGCGTGAAGCCAAGCCCGTTGGTTTCCACTGTCCACAGCTCTATGTCCTCGGTCAGCTGCCGATTCTGCTTTCCTACCCCGGAGGCATAGAAGAACAAGTCCATGCCGCCTAACTTGTCGATGAGCCGCCGCAGCCGCTCCGTAGCATCGGCCATGGTTACGTCTATCTGTTCCACCGCGGCGGCATGCAGTGCCTGCAACTGCTCCTCGCGCCGGGCAGCCACGCCGACAGTCCAGCCCGCCTCCATCAGCAGCTTGGCCACCTCGCGGCCAATGCCTGAAGAGGCGCCTATCACAATGGCCCTTTTCAAAGCTCGGCGGTGTTTATCTCTTCCAGCTGCCCGGTCTCGGAGTCAATGATAAACCCGCGGACCACAATGTCCTTCGGCACAAGCGGATGGGTCTTGATGGTGGCAACGGTTTTGCGGACTGAGGCCGGGGTGTCCTTGAAGCCCTCTAACCACTGTGTCAGGTCTATGCCGCACTTGTTGATGGTGCTGAGTGTCTCTTCGGTCACGCCACGTGCCACCATCTCGTGGCGGAAATGGTCGTAGCTCATGTGGCAGGCACCGCAGTTGGAGTGAGCCACCACCATGACTTCCTCAACACCCAGCTCGTAGATGGCCACCACAAGGCTTCGCAGGGCGGAGTCGAAAGGCGAGATGACCAGTCCACCCGCATTCTTGATAATCTTGGCATCGCCGTTCTTCAGGCCGAGCGCGGCGGGTAGCAGCTCGGTCAGCCGGGTGTCCATGCACGAAAGCACGGCCAGCTTCTTGTCGGGGTACTTGCTGGTCAGATACTTCTCATAGCCTTTCTGGGCCACGAAAGTCTTGTTGTAGTCAATAATCTGGTCTATCATAAGCCTTGTTTTTACGCTAAGTTTCACTTTCTGAACGTCAGGGAACGGGGCTTCCCGGTTGTCTCCTGATGATAGGTGCAAAGATACAAACAAAAGTCAAGAATGAAGAACGGAGAAATGGGAGAATCGGCAGGTTTAATAAACATTAACAAAGAAGTACTTAAAAACTCTTAACACTTGCCCGCTTACTCTTAACTTCTTTGTAACTTTGCACCGTGATTTATCCAAGTAACTTTGAGAGTAAGCTCGGGTTTGATGAGATTCGCCGCCTGCTGAAAGAGCGCTGCCTCAGCACACTGGGCAAGGAAAAGGTCGATGAGATAGCCTTTTCCACTGATGTCGCGCAGGTAAATGTGTGGCTGCAGCAGATACGCGAATTCAGAAGGTTGCAGGAGGAAGCAGATGACTTCCCCATGCAGTATTTCTTTGATGTCCGGCAGGCCATTACCCGCATCAGACTTGAAGGCACTCACTTGGAAGAAGAAGAGGTGTGGGATTTAAGGCGCTCGCTGGAGACCATCAACAACATTGTCAGATACCTGAACCGTACAGACGATGGGGAGAGTGAGGAACCTGTCCACGCCGCCTCGGCAAAGCCGGGCAGGCCAGACACGCGCTACCCCTATCCCGCCCTGCACGATTTGGCGGCAGACGTGGTAACCTTTCCGGCCATGTTGCGCCGCATTGACTCCATACTGGATAAGTTTGGGAAAATCAAGGACTCTGCCTCAATGACATTGGCGGGCATCCGCCATGAGCTGGAAAAGACCTCTGGCAGCATCTCGCGCACATTGTTCACCATACTGCACAGCGCGCAGAAAGAGGGCTTGGTCGACAAAGATGTGTCGCCAACCATGCGCGATGGGCGGCTGGTCATACCCGTGGCACCGGCCCTGAAGAAGCGCATCAACGGCATTGTGCATGATGAATCGGCCACGGGCAAGACCGTGTTCGTTGAGCCGGCCGAAGTGGTCGAGGCCAACAACCGGGTGCGCCAGCTGGAAGCGGAAGAACGCCGCGAAATCATCAGAATACTCAGCGTTTTCACCAGCGAAGTGCGCCCCCATGTGAAAGAGCTGTTGGAGTCATACCAGTTCCTGGCATACATAGACCTGATACGCGCCAAGGCAGAGCTGGCACGGCTGACAAAAGCCTTCGAGCCGACCGTTGAAGCCAAGCCGCACATGGACTGGATTAGGGCCATTCACCCCCTGTTGCAACTCTCACTGGAGAAGCAGGGCAAGAAGGTCGTTCCGTTAGACATCACGCTGACCCGCGAGAAGCGCATCCTGATTATTTCCGGCCCCAACGCCGGGGGAAAGTCCGTCTGTCTGAAGACTACGGGGCTGTTGCAGTACATGCTTCAGTGCGGATTAAGCATACCTGTTGGCGACCGTAGCACCTGCGGGGTGTTCACGAACATCATGATAGACATAGGCGATGAACAGAGCATCGAGAATGACCTCTCGACCTACTCCAGTCACCTGATGAACATGAAGCAGATGATGCGCCAGTCTGATAGTCAGACACTGCTGCTCATCGATGAGTTCGGCGGCGGCACAGAGCCTACCATCGGCGGTGCCATTGCCGAAGCGGTGCTGAAGCAGTTCTGGAAAAAGCAGGCTTTCGGCGTGATTACCACCCACTATCAGAACTTAAAGCACTTTGCCGAGGGGCACGAAGGGGTGGTCAACGGTGCCATGCTCTACGACCGCCATGAGATGCAGGCATTGTTCCAGCTGAGCATCGGCCAGCCGGGCTCCAGCTTCGCCATAGAGATTGCCCGCAAGACCGGCATTCCCGAAGAGGTCATCAAAGATGCCTCTGAGATTGTCGGGCGTGACTATATACAGAGCGATAAGTACCTGCAAGACATCGTGCGCGATAAGCGCTACTGGGAAGGCAAGCGCCAGACCATACACCAGCACGAAAAGTCGCTGGAGAGCAAAATCAGCCGTTATGAAGATGAGCTGTCCGAGATTGAACGGCAGCGCAAGGAAATTTTAGCAAGGGCTAAGGAGCAGGCAGAAGAGCTGCTCAGGGAGAGCAACAAGAAGATTGAGAACACCATACGCGAGATACGCGAGAGCCAGGCCGAGAAAGAAAGAGCCCGCCGCGCCCGCGAAGAGCTGAACGCCTTTAAACAGGAGCTGGCAGACATTGACACTCGCACCAATGATGAGGCTATTGCGCGGAAAATACGCCAGTTGCAGGAGCGGAAAGAGCGCCGTGAACAGCGTAAGGCCGAGAAAAGACAGAAGAACGCGGAGTTAGAGGCACAAAACGGCAATAACGCCCAAGGCGGAAAGGCCAACGGCAACGGCAGTCAGCCTCTCGCTGCCCAGCCTCCACTCAAGCCTGGCGACACGGTGCGCATCAAGGGGCTGACTTCCGTTGGAAAAATCGAAACGACTGATGGCAAGATGGCTACGGTCATCTTTGGCGGCATGAGAACGAAAATGCGTGCCGAGAGACTGGAAAAGGCTGAGCCACCCAAGCAAGAAACAACCAAGAGCCAGAGCCGCAACGAAAGCATTGTCGGCGCTTACGGCAACATATCCAGCGAAACGCGGAATGTCATCGACAACCGCAAGCTGAACTTCAAGCAAGACATTGATGTCAGGGGCATGAGAGGTGATGAAGCCCTCAATGCCGTTACCTACTTCATTGATGATGCCATTCTCGTGGGAATGCCGCGCGTACGCATCCTGCACGGCACGGGAACAGGCGCTTTGCGCCAGCTGATAAGGCAGTATTTAAGCACCATTCCCAACGTCAGCCACTACCGCGATGAACATGTTCAGTTCGGCGGCGCAGGCATCACCGTAGTCGACTTAGACTAAGGAAAACATACGCCTTTTTTACTTTCCGAGAATCTTGACACAAGTCAAGTGTGCGCACACAAAAAGCACTTTTTAAAGACATAAATTTGTCTAACTACCTGATTTTTCGTAACTTTGCACCCGAAAACAAAAGGATAACGCGGTTACTCGTGATGAGATGCCCGTCTAAGATGCAGAATTATGAATAGATTAATGAAGATTGTTTGTGTGAGCTTGACCACTCTGCTATTGTTGTCTGCAACGCCCGTTCAGGCAACTGCCAAAAAGGAAACTAAGAGTGCCCAAACGTCAAGTTTCAACTGGGCTCCCGTGATGGAGGCGATTATTCAAGTAGAAAGCGAAGGAAATCCCCGCGCCGTAAGCGGCAATTCCGTTGGCGCAATGCAAATTACTCCAATTCTTGTCAAGGATTGCAACAACATTCTGGAGAAACGCAAGAGTAAGGTGCGCTACACACTGGCCGACCGTTACAACGTGGCCAAGTCAAAGGAAATGTTCCTTCTGTTTCAGTCGCATTACAACCCGACCAATGATGTCGAGAAGGCTATTCGTTTGTGGAATGGAGGTATCCGCTACACCATCAAGGGTACCAACAACTACTACCGAAAAGTCATGCGACAAATGAAGTAGAAACTCTATTTGCAAGACTGATGATATCGGCAGTCAGGTCATTACAATGCCTGATTGCCGATTTTTAATTGATTTAAAAACAAAATATTACAGGGTTATGTCTTTCTCTTTCAAACAGTTAGGGAGGC
>JAFLSH010000165.1 GCA_022511055.1 Prevotella sp.
CTGCACGGCAAGTCGTTCATTCCGCTGATTATGGGCTTCGGCTGCAACGTGCCCGCAGTCATGGCCACCCGCACCATAGAGAGCCGCCGCTCAAGGCTGCTGACCATGCTGGTGCTGCCGTTCATGTCGTGTTCGGCCCGGCTGCCTATCTATGTCATGATTGTCGGCACGTTCTTTTCTGTGCAGTATCGGTCGTTGGCGTTGCTCTCGCTCTATGCGGTGGGCATACTGATGGCGGTGGTGGCGAGCCGCGTGTTCTCTCACTTTCTGATAAAAGGCGAAGACACGCCTTTCGTGATGGAGCTGCCGCCTTACCGCTGGCCGACGGCGAAGGCCATTGGGCGGCACACGTGGGGCAAGGGCAGGGAATATCTGAAAAAGATGGGCGGCATCATTCTCGTGGCCAGCATTATTGTCTGGGCTTTGGGCTATTTCCCGCACAACCCCGCGCTTAGTCCGCAAGAACAGCAGGAACAGTCATTCATAGGCCGCATGGGCAAGGCCATTGAGCCGGTGTTCAGTCCGCAGGGTTTCAACTGGAAGCTCGATGTGAGCCTGATAGCCGGCGTGGGTGCCAAGGAGATTGTGGCATCGACCATGGGTGTACTCTATGCCGCCGATGGCACGTTTGGCAATGACGACTCGTTTGGCGATGACCCCATTAAGTACACCCGCCTGCGGCAGCAGATGCTCGGCGAGGGCATTACGCCGTTAGTGGCATACGCCTATCTGCTTTTCATACTTCTCTACTTCCCCTGTATTGCCACCATTGTGGCTATCAAGAACGAGACGGGCTCCTGGCGCTGGGCGCTGTTTGCCGCCAGCTATACCACGGGCGTGGCGTGGGTTGTATCGGCGCTTGTAGTGCAGTTGGGCAGCCTATTATGAGGGTACAATCCCCGTTATGATACATTTTCAATAGTATCTGATACATTCAGAGCGTGTCGTGTGGCGATTTTTGTGTAATTTTGCAATCGTTAAACCAATAATTGCAAGGACAATGAAGAAAACAATCGCTATCGTAGCCATGCTGACCGTGGTAGAGACCATATTAGCCTGGACACCTTGGACAAAGGGTGGGTTTGAGACCGGGAAGTACCGTAACGTGTTCGTTGAGATGGGCTATAAGCCTGCCGATGTAGAAAACAAGCTGACCGAAGTGTTCAACGATGTGTTCCGCGGGCCGAACAAAGTTTATTTTGAGGTGGGCGACACGATGGCCTACGTTTCTGACATTAAGAATCATGATGCGCGCACCGAGGGTATGAGCTACGGCATGATGATTGCCGTGCAGATGAATGAGAAAGACATCTTCGACCGCCTGTGGCGCTGGAGCAAGAAGTACATGCAGCACCAGTCAGGCCCGCGTGAGGGCTATTTTGCATGGAGTTGCAAGACCGATGGCACGCGCAACTCCGAAGGAGCGGCTTCTGACGGGGAATTGTATTTCGTGACTGCCCTTATCTTTGCCTCCAACCGCTGGGGCAACGATACCGGCATCAATTACAAGGCAGAGGCGCGCCGCATCTTGGACTGCACCATGCCGCGCGAGGTGGAGTCTGGTCAGCAGGGCGGGCCGATGGGCGGGCCGTTTGGCCAGCAGCAAGGCCCTTCGAAGATGTATCTCATTGACCCGGAGACAAAGCTGATAACCTTCACGCCAGATGGCTTCGGCCAGCGTTTTACCGACCCTTCCTACCATATCCCCGCTTTCTATGAGGTGTGGGCCAAGTGGGCCGACGACGGGCGCGCGGACTACTGGCTCGAGTGCGCAGCCAAGAGCCGCGAGTTTATGCACAAAGCCACTCACCCCGAGACGGGTCTTAATCCTGACATGTGCCAGTATGACGGCTCGCTCATGGCCGGCTTCGGAGGACGCCGTAACGGCGGGTCTAACTTCCGCTACGACTCGTGGCGCGTGCCTATGAACATGGCGCTCGACTACGAGTGGAGCTGTGCCGACCGTGAGTGGCAGCAGCAGTACGGTGAACGCATTCAGAACTTCTTCTACAGCCAGGGTGTTGACAAGTTTGTCGACCAATACCGCATTGACGGCACGCTCCCTGAGGACAATGAGATTTTGCAGGCAGGCGGTTTCCGCAAGCTGCGCCACAGCATCGGCCTGGTAGCCACCACGGCGGCGGCTTCGGTCATGTGTTCGCACGACAAGAGCAAGGAGTTTGTCGATGCGCTGTGGAACGCCCGCCACGAGCCGTTTGAGGATGGCTATTTCGATGCCTACTACGATGGGCTGCTCCGCCTTTTTGCTTTCATGCACCTCAGCGGCCACTACCGTGTCATACCGCCCGCTGCGCACTGACCCTTGGCGGTTGCAGTCTTGCCCCTGACAGGGCATAGTTGGAAGGGTAATTTGCTGAAAAGTCAGCAAATTACCCTTTTCTGGTAACAAATTCGTAGTTTTCCGCAAAAATATGCTTGAATTTGTTGGCTATTTGGGGAATTTGGAGTACCTTTGCCGCCTGAAATTCGTTTCACCAGTATTGTCAAGAGAATATTTAAGAAAAACAAACAGGATACATTAGTTATGAAACATCAGTTACGAAGTGCAGTGTGTACGGAAGGCAGGCGCATGGCAGGTGCCAGGGCGCTCTGGGTGGCTACGGGCATGAAGCCCGAGCAGTTCGGGAAGCCGATTATTGCCATAGTCAATTCCTTTACCCAGTTTGTGCCGGGTCATACCCATCTGCACGAGATAGGTCAGATTGTGCGTGAGGAAATAGAGAAGATGGGCTGCTATGCAGCAGAGTTCAACACGATAGCCATTGACGATGGCATTGCCATGGGGCATGACGGCATGCTCTACTCGCTGCCCAGCCGCGATATTATTGCAGACTCCGTGGAATACATGGTCAATGCCCATAAGGCCGATGCCATGATTTGCATTTCCAACTGCGACAAGATTACTCCCGGCATGCTCATGGCTTCCATGCGCCTGAACATTCCGACCGTCTTCTGCTCAGGTGGCCCGATGGAGGCCGGGCGCTGGCGCGGCGAGAATGTCGACCTGATTACCGCCATGGTAAAAGGCGCAGATGCCAGCGTTAGCGATGAAGACGTGCAGGAGCTGGAGCGTTGCATTTGCCCCGGCTGCGGCTCTTGCTCGGGCATGTTCACCGCCAACTCCATGAACTCGCTGACGGAGGCCATCGGCCTGTCACTGCCGGGCAACGGCACCATCTTGGCTACCCATACCCAGCGCATTGAGCTGTTCAGGCAGGCCGCCCGCCAGGTGGTGAAGAACGCCTTGGCCTACTATGAAGACGGTGACGAAAGCGTATTGCCCCGTGCCATAGCTACCCGCAAGGCTTTCCTGAACGCCATGACACTCGACATTGCCATGGGCGGCTCTACCAACACCGTACTCCATTTGCTGGCAGTGGCTCAGGAGGCTGGTGTCAACTTCACCATGAGCGACATCGACGCGCTGAGCCGCAAGACCCCCTGTCTCTGCAAGTTGGCGCCGAACACCCAGAAATACTCCGTACAGGAGTGTGGGCGCGCCGGCGGCATTCTTGGTATCATGAACGAACTGGACAAGGGCGGCCTCATTGACAGCTCTGCCATTCGCGTTGACGGACAGACATTGGGCGAGGCCCTGAAGAAATATGACATTACTGGCACTCAGGTTGATGCCGATGCCAACCGCATCTACCAGGCAGCCCCCGGCCACCGTTTCTCCACGAAGATGGGCTCTCAGTCTGAGGAGTGGGGCACGCTCGACACCGACCGTGCCGGCGGCTGCATTCGCGACATGGCCCACGCCTACACCAAAGACGGCGGACTGGCCGTGCTTTTCGGCAACATAGCCCAGGACGGCTGTGTGGTGAAGACTGCCGGCGTAGACGAGAGCATCTGGCACTTTGAGGGGCCGGCCGTTGTGTTCGACTCTCAGGAAGATGCCTGCGAAGGCATTCTCAGCGGCAGGGTGAAGAGCGGCGACTGTGTGGTCATTACGCACGAAGGCCCCAAGGGCGGCCCCGGCATGCAGGAGATGCTCTATCCCACCTCTTACATCAAGTCCATGCATCTGGGCAAGGAGTGCGCCCTGATTACCGACGGCCGCTTCTCGGGCGGCACGAGCGGACTGAGCATCGGCCACGTGTCGCCAGAGGCTGCAAGCGGCGGCAATATCGGCAAGATAAAGGATGGCGACATTATTGTGATTGACATTCCCAGCCGCACCATCAGCGTGAAGCTCTCTGACGAGGAGCTGGCCGCACGGCCGCAGCAGCCGCTGAAGCGCAACCGCGTGGTGTCGAAGGCCCTGCGCGCCTACGCCCAGAGTGTTTCGAGCGCAGACAAGGGAGGAGTGAGGATTATTGACTAAAAAACATTAGGAGCGGCGGGGCATACCCCTGCCTGCCGTTCCGTTGCTACCAAAACGCTTTGAAGAGAATGAGCGAGAAGATAACAGGAAGCGAGGCGCTGATGCTGGCGCTGAAGAACGAAGGAGTAAAAACCATCTTTGGCTATCCGGGCGGCAGCATTATGCCTGTCTACGATGCGCTTTACGACTACACGCGTGGCCAGAAGAAGGTGTTCGACCACATTCTGGTGCGCCACGAGCAGGCCGCCGCTCATGCAGCCGAGGGCTATGCCCGCGTCTCCGGGCGAGTGGGCGTGGCGCTGGTGACCAGCGGCCCCGGAGCCACCAACACGCTGACCGGCGTGGCCGATGCCATGCTCGACTCAACGCCGATAGTGGTCATAGCGGGTCAGGTGCCCATTACCGCACTGGGTACTGATGCGTTCCAGGAGGTTGACCTTGTGGGCTTGGCACAGCCGATAGCAAAATGGAGCTACCAGATTCGCCATGCCGAGGACATTGCCTGGGCGGTGAGCCGTGCGTTCTACATAGCCCGTAGCGGCCGGCCCGGCCCCGTGGTGCTTGACTTCCCGAAGAATGCGCAGACCGCGCTGGTTGAGTTCAAGCCGCAGAAGGTGGACTTTGTCCGCTCATACGTGGCCTATCCCAAACTTGACGAGGCCGCTGTCCGCAGGGCCGCCGAGCTTATCAACCAGGCCAAGAAGCCTATGGCACTGGTAGGGCAGGGAGTCGAGCTGGGCCATGCCCAGGGCGAGCTGCTCAAGTTCCTTGAGAAAGCCGACATTCCCGCCGGCAGGACCATGCTGGGGCTTTCCGCGCTTCCCAGCACCCACCCCCTGAACGTGGGCATGCTTGGCATGCACGGCAACTATGCCCCCAACCTGAAGGAACAGGAGTGCGACGTACTCATAGCCATTGGCATGCGCTTCAGCGACCGCGTGACGGGCAACACCAGCACCTATGCCAAGCAGGCAAAGGTGATTCACCTTGACATTGACCCGAGCGAGATAGACAAGAACGTGAAGGCCGACGTGGCGGTGGTGGCTGACTGCAAGGAATCGCTGCCGGCCATTACGGCACTGCTTCAGCCGGCCGACCACACCGAGTGGCGCGAGTCGTTTGTGCCCTTGGCTGCCAAGGAGCGCGAGAAGGTGATTGAGCCTGCCATTCATCCGCAGGAAGGCCCTCTGCTGATGGGCGAGGTGGTCAATGCCGTGGCCGAGGCCACCCAGGGCGATGCCGTTCTTGTGACCGATGTGGGTCAGAATCAGCTGTTTGCCACCAGATACTTCAAGTATCCCAAGAACCGCAGCATCTGCACCAGCGGCGGCTTGGGCACCATGGGCTACGGCATGCCCGCAGCCATTGGCGCCACCTTTGCCACCGACCGCACCGTGTGCTGCTTCATGGGCGACGGCGGTTTCCAGATGTGCATCGAGGAGCTTGGCACCATCATGGAGCAGCAGGCGCCGGTCAAGATGATACTCATGAACAACAACTATCTTGGCAATGTCCGCCAGTGGCAGGACATGTTCTGGAAGCGGCGCAAGTCTTTCACCCGCATGATGAATCCGTGCTACGAACTCATAGCCCGCGGCTACAACATTCCCTACGAGGCGGTTACGGAGCGCGAGCATCTGGCGGCGGCCGTGCAGCGGATGCTGGACACCAAGGGGCCGTACATCTTAGAGTGCGCCATTCGCGAAGACGACAACGTGCTGCCGATGACCCCGCCGGGCATGGATGTTGACAACATGATGCTGGAAGTGAGTGTCTGATGCGCACCCGCCACGTATCACCCTATAACCCCCATATATCCATTTTCCTGATTTTGAAATGACAGAAGAAAAGAAACTATACACCCTGCTGGTCTATTCAGAGAATATCGCAGGTATATTAAACCAGATAACCGCCGTGTTCACCCGCCGGCAGGTAAACATTGAGAGCCTGAACGTGTCGGCTTCCAGCATTCCCGCCGTTCACAAGTACACCATTACGGCGTGGAGCGACGAAGACCAGATAGTGAAAATCACGCGCCAGATAGAGAAGAAGATAGACGTTGTGAAGGCCAACTATTACACTGACGACCAGCTGTTTATCCGCGAGACGGGGCTATACAAGCTGTCGACGGAGATGGTGCTTGGCAATCCCGAAATCTCCCGTGTTGTTCGCCGCTTCGAGGCCAGCATCACCGAGGTAAACCCCACCTATGTCATTGTCATGAAGCACGGTGTGACGGAGCAAATCATCTCCCTCTACCGCGCCCTCGACGAGTTCGGCTGTGTGCTTCAGTACACGCGCTCGGGGCGCATCGCCGTGACACGCGGCACACAGGAAGAGGTCAGCAAGTTCCTTGAACAGCGCGAGCAAAACCACTAAAAAAACTGCGATTGCGGTGTAAAAACACTTAGTTTTCTTGGCCGTATCGCGAAATATCTGTATCTTTTTGTATAACGAGAGAACAAGAATATTATTAGTAAAACAAATAAAATGAAACAAAAACTAACATTTGTGACAAAAGTCAAGTCTTTATTCTTCGCTCTCCTT
>JAFLSH010000166.1 GCA_022511055.1 Prevotella sp.
TTGATTTATTCTTCAAAGAAAAACACATAAAAAAGCTTAATTCTCATTTTTTTGCCATTAATAAAATGCTTGTACCTATATCAGTGATTATCTATACATTGTGGTTTTTGGTACATGGGGTGGACTTGGCGGAAAGCCAATTGGAATAAAGCCTGTTTCTATTGGAGTAAAAGAAGGGAATCAAGGCGGCACAAAGTTTAAGAACGTTAAAAAACATACAACTATCGACAGAAATTCACGAAATAATTTGGTTTATTTTATAAACTTATTTATCTTTGCACCGTGATTCGAACACAACTGGCCTTATTCGCGCTTTCTGCAGGAGCAAGAACGGGGCTAAAACAAGAAAACATGTCATTAACGTTTTAAACCAAAAAGTAACAATGGAAGAAAAAAGCAATATGACTGCCGAGCGCAGTCTGGAAATCATCAGTGAGCAGATTGCTCAGGCCCGCCATGCCGCATCGCAGGTTACAGGGCAGGCGCTCTACATCTCTGGGCTCTGCACGATGGGCATGGCCGTTGTGGTGGCTATCGTGAACTTTATAATTCTCACAACAGGCATAACGAGAGAATTAGGTATTATGGGAGACTATCTGTTGGTATTGGTTCATTTGCTGTGGCTCACACTGCCTGTCATTATCAAATTGGCCTTACGCGGTACGTACAAGAAAAACCATGCCCCAGTAAGCCTTGTCGGCACACTCGTGAGGAATACCTGGTGGACTTTTGCCGTGTTTGCCATCGCCTATTTTGTGATTGCCTTCCTCTGGAACATCACGGTGTCCAGGATTGCCCAAGAGGCGAATGCGACTTTGGCGAGCAGCATGCCAATCTCCTTTGTCATCATTCTGCTGATGGGTATGTCTATAGCCATAACGGGCCATATTCTCAAGCACAAGTGGCTGACATGGTTTGGAATCATCGGCGGGCTTCTCGCCATTGTCTGCAAGCAGTCAGGTATTGTCATACGGTTTCTGTTTTCTTGCTTATCGGGCTTGGGCTACAATCCACTCGCTCTTGCAGGGTATCTTTTTTACAGCGAATACTGCCTGGCCGTGTTTCTGCTTGCCCTTTTCGGCCTGATGCTCCCCGGCCTGATGCTTAAAAAACAGAGTGAGTGATGTTTCCCGCGTTAGACCCACTACTGCACTCCGAGCTGCGCCTGGCAGTCATGTCTCTGCTTGTCAGTTCAGAAGAGGCTGAGTTCCCGTACATCAAGGAGCAGACGGGGGCTACGGCAGGCAACCTGAGTGTGCAGATAGACAAGCTCTCGGCAGCAGGCTACATTGAGGTGGAAAAGACCTTCAAGGGCAAAAGGCCCTGCACGGTCTGCCGCATCACGCCCACAGGGCTGAACGCCTTCGAGGACTATGTCAAGGTTGTGAAAAGCTATCTCCACCTGTAAAACCGTTTCACGCCCATGCAGGCTGGCATTTCTTGCCAGCCTGCATTAAGCTGTGTTAATTGACCTTTCTTTTTGTTATCAAATTTTTATATTTGGTGAATTATTGTTACTTTTGCCACACAAAAACTTTAAAAGCAAAAAGATGAAAAGATTTTTGATGGCATCTGTGGCCGCAATGCTGACAACCATGCTGCCGGCGCAGACAAAGCTGTGGACACTACAGGACTGCATCGACTACGCCATGCAGAACAATATCACGCTGCAACGGTCGAAGCTGCAACAGCGGTCGGCCGCCGAAGACGTGAAAGGGTCGAAGGCCGCCCTGCTGCCCTCGCTCAACGCGTCGACCAACCAGAGCATGGGCTACCGCCCGTGGCAGGATGCCGGCACGACAACCGTGACCAACGGCACGGTGAACAGCAAGGTGAACAAGACGTACTACAACGGCTCATACGGCCTGAACGCCTCATGGACCGTGTGGAACGGCAACCGAAACCGCAACCAGGTGAAGCTGAATGAGCTGAGCGAGCAGCAGGCCGAGCTGGACACCCAGGAGACCGCCAACTCCATTCAGGAACGGATAGCCCAGCTCTACGTGCAGATTCTCTATCTGACAGAGGCCGTGAAGGTCAGCGAGGAGAGCCTGAAGACGGCACGGAAGAACGAGGAGCGCGGACAGGAGATGGTCAACGTGGGCAAGATGTCGAAGGCCGACCTGGCCCAGCTGACCGCCCAGCGCGCCACCGACGAGTACAATATCGTGGAGGCGCAGACCCAGGTGCGCAACTACAAGCTGCAGCTGAAGCAGCTGCTGGAGATAACCAACGACACGGAGTTCGACGTAGTCATTCCCGCCACGACCGATGAGCAGGCGCTGGCCGCCGTGCCGCCGCTGGCCGCCATCTATGAGCAGGCGCTGACCACAAGACCCGAGATACAGAGCGCCCAGATGGCCGTGAAGAGCAGCGACCTGAGCATCTCCATAGCCAAGGCCGGCAAGCTGCCCACCGTCAGCATGACGGCAGGGGTGGGCACCAGCACCAACTCGCTGTCGAACAACGGCTGGGGCACGCAGCTGAAGACCAACTTCGACACCTCGGCGGGCGTATCGGTGGGCTTCCCCCTGCTGGACCAGCGGCAGACCAAGACCAACGTGGCAAAAGCCCGACTGCAGCGCGAGACCAACATGCTGGCGCTGCAAGACGAGCAGAAGCAGCTCTACCAGACCATTGAGAACTTCTGGCTTGATGCCACTACCAACCAGCAGAAGTTCCGCGCCGCCAGGCTGTCGGTGGACAGCGAGCAGCAGAGCTTCAGTCTGCTGCAAGAGCAGTTCCAGCTGGGGCTGAAGAACATCATTGAGCTGATGACCGGCAAGGACAGGCTGTTGCAGGCCGAGCAGAACATGCTGCAATCGAAGTACATGACCATTCTGAACTTGCAGATGCTGCGATTCTATCAAGGAGAAACCATCAAATAAGAAGAAAGATATGAAGGACAAGAAACTCTGGCCCATTATCGCTGCCGTTGTTGCGTGTGTGGCTGTGACCGCCTATGTCGTATCGGGCGGCAAGAAAAAGGGAAAAGTGACGTTTGAGACCGCCAAGGTGGAGCAGGGCAATATCCAGACCACCATCACGGCTACGGGCACCATTGAGCCAGTGACCTCAGTCACCGTTGGCACGCAGGTGTCTGGCATTGTCTCGAAGCTCTACGTGGACTACAACTCCGTGGTGAAGAAGGGCGAGGTGATAGCCGAGCTTGACAAGACCAACCTCATCAGCGAGCTGAACACGGCCAAGGCCAACCTGAGCAGCGCGCAGAGTACGGCCACCTACGAGCAGAGCAACTACAACCGCTACAAGACCCTCTACGACAAGGGGCTGGTCTCGGCCGACGAGTACGAGAACGCCCTGCTTTCATACCAGAAGGCCAAGGAGCAGGTGAACACCGCCCGCGAGAGCGTGCAGAAGGCGCAGACCAACCTGGGCTACGCCACCATCACCAGCCCGATTGACGGCGTGGTGCTGTCGAAGTCAGTAGAGGAAGGCCAGACGGTGGCCGCTTCGTTCAACACGCCCGAGCTGTTTGTCATTGCACAGGACCTGACGGACATGCGTGTCATTGCCGACATTGACGAAGCCGACATTGGCGGCGTGAAGGAGGGGCAGCGCGTGTCGTTCACGGTCGATGCCTATCCCGACGACAAGTTCGAGGGCAGTGTCACGCAGGTGCGCCAGCAGGCCACGACGGAGAGCAACGTGGTGACCTACGAGGTAGTCATATCCGCCCCCAACAACGACCTGAAGCTGAAGCCCGGCCTGACGGCCAACGTGACCATCTTCACGCTCGAGAAGGACAACATACTCGTTGTGCCCGCCAAGGCGCTGCGCTTCATGCCCAACGAGGCGTTCATGGAAGAAGACCAGACCGTGGAGAACGTAGAAGCTCCCCACAAGCTGTGGACCAGGGAGGGCAACACGTTCAAGGCCCACAAGGTGGAAATCGGCACGACCAACGGCGTGCTGACCGAGATTGTCAGCGGCATCAGCGCCGGCACCGAGGTGCTGACAGACTTCAACCTCTCTGGCGGCGAGCCGCAGCAGGGAGCGCCGCAGCCCGGCAACCCCTTCATGCCGAGACCCGGCGGCAACAACAACCGCAACAACCAGCAGAGGAGATGACCCATGGCAGACACAGACAACAGGAAAGTCGTTATCGAACTGCAAAACGTGAAGCGCTACTTCCAGGTAGGCTCTGAGACGGTGAAGGCCCTGCGCGGCGTATCGTTCAAAATCTACGAGGGCGAGTTCGTGACCATTCAGGGCACTTCTGGCTCGGGCAAGTCGACACTGCTCAACCAGCTGGGCTGTCTTGACACGCCCACCAGCGGCGAGTACTACCTTGACGGCATCAGCGTGCGCACCATGTCGAAGACGCAGCGCGCCCATCTGCGCAACCGCAAGATTGGCTTTGTCTTTCAGAACTACAACCTGCTGGCCAAGACCACGGCCGTTGAGAACGTGGAGCTGCCGCTGATGTACAACTCGGCGGTGTCGGCCGCCGAGCGGCGCGAGCGGGCCATCAGGGCGCTGCAGTCAGTGGGACTGGGCGACCGCCTGGAACACAAGAGCAACCAGATGTCGGGCGGACAGATGCAGCGCGTGGCCATAGCCCGCGCCCTGGTGAACGACCCGGCCGTGCTGCTGGCCGACGAGGCCACGGGCAACCTTGACACCCGCACCAGCTTTGAGATGCTGGTACTCTTCCAGCAGCTCTACCAGCAGGGCCACACGATTATCTTTGTGACCCACAACCCTGAGATTGCCGAATACGCAAGCCGCAACATCAACCTGCGCGACGGCAAGATACGCGAGGACACAGTCAACACCAACATCAAGTCGGCAGCCGAGGCACTGGCCGCGCTGCCGCTACCACAAGACGACTAAAAAAAAGACGATGAACATACTGAATCTATTCAAAGTCAGCCTCAAGGCCGTGGCCAACAACAAGATGAGGTCGTTCCTCTCCATGCTGGGCATCATCATCGGCGTGGCGGCGGTTATCATCATGATGTCCATTGGCCAGGGCTCGAAGGAGAGCATCCGCGCAGAGCTGTCGACCATGGGCACTAACCTGCTGACCATACGCCCCGGCGCCGACATGCGCGGCGGTGTGCGCCAGGACCCTTCGGCCATGCAGACGCTGAAGATGGCCGACTACGAGCGCATTCTGAACGAGAAGAAGTTCGTGACGAAGGTGTCGCCCGAGGTGACCGCCAGCGGGCAGGCCATCTACGGCAACAACAACACGACGACCTCGCTCTACGGCGAGTCGCCCGACTATCTGGACATCAAGCTCTGGGATGTAGAGGAGGGCGAGTGCTTCACCGAGGAGGACATCAAGAAGGCCGCCAAGGTCGTGGTGGTGGGCAGAACGATAGTCAACGAGCTGTTCGGCGAAGGCGTGGACCCCATCGGCAAGACCATTCGCTTCAAGAGCATCCCCATGCGCATCGTAGGCGTGCTGAAGTCGAAGGGCTACAACTCGTGGGGCATGGACCAGGACAACGTGATGATAGCCCCCTACACCACGGTGATGAAGCGCATTGCCGCGCAGACGTGGTTTTCGAGCATTGTCTGCTCGGCCATCACCGAGGAGCTGTCTGATGCGGCCATCGAGGAGCTGACACAGATACTGCGCGACAACCACAAGCTGAAAGACGATGCTGCCGACGACTTCACCATCCGCTCGCAGGCAGAGATGATGGAGACCATGTCATCGACCATGGACACCGTGACGCTGATTCTCGTGGTGGCCGCGGCTTTCTCGCTGCTGGTGGCTGGTATCGGCATCATGAACATCATGCTGGTCAGTGTCACCGAGCGCACCAAGGAAATCGGCCTGCGCATGGCCGTGGGCGCCACGGGGCCGGTCATCTCGCTGCAGTTCCTCATCGAGTCCGTACTCATATCGGTCACGGGCGGCCTGTTAGGCATCCTTGTGGGCGGCGGTGTCAGCATGTTCCTCATTCCCATGATGGGCATGCCCTCCACGGTTCCCGCGTGGTCAGTCTACGTGTCGTTCCTGGTCTGCGTGTTCATCGGCGTGCTGTTCGGATAT
Organism: Prevotella sp.; assembly: GCA_022511055.1. GTDB lineage: Bacteria > Bacteroidota > Bacteroidia > Bacteroidales > Bacteroidaceae > Prevotella. The sequence continues at coordinate 6,032 of JAFLSH010000166.1, forward strand.
ATTCCGGCGCAGAAGGCTGCCAACATGGACCCCATAGAGGCCATCAGGCACGAATAGTTCAGCGCACAAGAAGACACAGAATGCCTTTCCCGCACACCGAAAGAAAGCGGGAAAGGCATTCTTTTGTTACCGCATAACCCGCTGGCAGTCAGCGCGGCGGAAAATGTCAGACAAATGTCAGGAAGTTTTTTTGCTGCCGGGCGGCTGATGGTGTAACTTTGCAGCCGGAAAATCAGCAAACGAACTATGGCAAACAAGGAAAACCATCAAGTGAGCGGCATGCGGAAAGCAGTTCTTTTCGTCTGCGCCATCTTCGCGGCGGCAGCGGCATTCAACTGGGCAGACCCGGAAGTAAAGGTCAGAACGGACAGGGAGCTGTTCGGGCGCAACATGATATACGCCGACCTATGCGAGTACGAAGACCCCGACTATGGGTTTACCATTCGCTACCCTTCGTTCTTCTACGGGCAAAAGCCACAGGAAGACCCGACGGGGCGTGCCCGCTTCAGCTACAGCGCCCCATGGGCCACGGTGCTGCTCGAGGGCTATGTGATGAACGGCCACGGACAGACGGTCAAGGCTGCGGCCGACTCGCTCGCGCAGGCTCTCAACGCCACGGAGGTCAAGCTCGGCGCGGACTGCTTCACGCTGTCGGGCCCGCAATACGAGAACGGAGGCTACATAGAAGGCTACAGCTACCACTCCAAGTTCGTCTGCAGCGACAGGCTCTGGTTTGTCTACACAATGGTCTACCCCGACCGCTACCGCGACCTGCTCGGCCGGATGTTCAGGGAGATTGACAACTGGCAGGTGTGGCCGACCGCCCGGCCAAC
>JAFLSH010000167.1 GCA_022511055.1 Prevotella sp.
TTCTGGCTTACATTGAGTGTAGTGAGCTGGTTGTTATAGCACCGCAACTCCGTTAATGCAGCGTTCTGTGTTATATCCAGAGTCGTCAGCTGATTGTCATAGCACCATAGAATATTCAGTGCCACAAAATTCTCTATGCCTTTCAGACTGCTGATGCTCTTGCCTGAAACGTCAATCTTGGTGATTCCATTTATTTCCGTTTCTGTCAACTTGCCGTCCTTGCCATATTCCTGTGCCAACAGGTAGTCGCGGAAATTCTTGTCAGGGAAGTTCGCTTCGTTGATTTCAGCCACAACTACCTCATAGCTCCCGGCAATCGTAGTGCGGTCGGCATTGATAATCTCGCCTGTACTGGTGTCAAGAAGCAACGTTACGATTTTCACATTCCCTGCATCCTTTATATTATTGGGCAGTGTGAGGGTGTAGCTGCACTTGTAGGTTTCTCCTTCCGTGATAGTTCTTGGCAACTGGTTAGCAATACCATCATAGTCATAGATAGTGCGAGCCACGTCATTGTATATGGTCTCCACAGAAGTTCCTTGATGTACCCACCAGTTCATGAGGTCATTAGGGTTATCGGCTGCACTCGGATTTGATAAGTAGTTTGCCTGCTGATACGGTCCTACGTTATCCTCTACCACAACGTATGCAATGCGGTACTCCGTACTGCCGTTGTTACTAAATCCAAAAGTGGTTTCTGTGTTAATTTCAACCTGGTTACCTGCTGTAAATTCTGCGCCAGCCTTAATCATTGCTATGCCTTTGTCTTTCATACCGTTAAGATTAAACGGTTGGGGATAATACCAATAGCTGCGATTAATGTGCGAAGTAGGATATTCGTTTACCATTGAAAGGAACGGATTGTAGCTTTCTGTTGGAGTCATCTCGTCTTCTCCATGTATGGCAATGGCAATGAAATTATCGGGATATTGCTCTTTCATAGATTCAATAGCGGCTATTCCGTAAGGGCAATATCCGCACCATGTGCCCGTGGCCTCTTCCATTACAATCTTGCGCGGGAAATAGGTCGGTTCCTTAAATTCGCCCGATATCGTTGTGCGGTCGGCATTGATAATCTCACCTGTATTGGTGTCAATGAGTAACGTTACTATCTGTACGTTCTTTACGTTTTGTATGTTGTCAGGCAGGGTGAGGGTGTATTTCGATGGGTATGCCTCTCCCTCCGTGACTGCCATCGGCAACAGACCGGCAACACCATCATAGTTGTAGATGGCACGTGCCACGTGGTTAAAGGTTGTTTCCACCGAAGGCCCTTGATGCACCCACCAGTTCATATAGTCATTAGGGTTATCGGCCGCACTGGGCTTTGACATATAGTTTGCCTGATTGTATGGCCCCACATTATCCTCGACTACAATGTATGCAATGCGGTATTCCGTGCTATTGTCAGTGAATCCGAAGGTTGTTTCAGTACTCACCTCCACCTGGTTGTCGGTTGTGAATGCTGCATTGGCCTTAATCATGGCCACTCCCAGGTCTTTTATTCCATCAAGGTTGAAAGGATTGGGATAATACCAATAGCTGCGGTTGATACGTGAGGTTGGGAATCCATCAACCATTGAGAGGAATGGCCAATAGCTTTCTGGCGAAGGCATATCGTCGTCATCGTGTATGGCAATGGCGATAAAATTGTCAGGATACTGCTTGTTCATATACTCAATGGCAGCCATGCCATACGGACAATATCCGCACCATGTGCCGGTGGCTTCTTCCATCACAATTTTGCGTGGAAAATAGGTTACGGCCGGAGCTGTGGGGGGCGTGTAGTCGCCAGCCTCTTCCGGTGGGCATGCGTTGATAATCATTTCCTGAGAATAGTTGAATCCGTCAGCCATGTCTGGATTCAATGCATCAATGGCGAAATAGCCATCACAATAGCCATCCCAGCCCCAGTTGATGTGGTACAGACCGTTGAGATAGCCGTCTACGATAAAGGCATGTCCTCCGTCTGTGGGCGACTGTCCGAAGTACATAACGGGGTGTCCTTGTTTCAGTTCGTCGTACAGCATCTGTGTCCACTGGTCATCACTATATTGATTGCGGCCAACGAAACTCCCCTCCTTGTTGTAGCCAAAAACATCGGTGAGTGCCTGCAATGCCATGTAGTTATACGCCCCTGAGCCCCAGGGACCGTAATCCATCTGTACGGCCTGACCACAGTATAGCATCAGCTGTGCCTTGCCGTTGTTGTCCAAATTGTTCCAGTCGAACTGCATGGGCGGCAGCTCCGGCATCTGGAAGCCGTGCGAACTGGTCGTGTATCCCGGAACGGCCGCCGTCTCAGCCTGTGGCCAGCGATAGTAGTTGGTAATCTGTGCCAGGGCAGTTGCTACACAGCCAGTGAGACATCTGCCGTCTTCGTGCATCGGGCAGAGGCTATTGTACGGCTCGTATTGCCCCCATTGCGTGTTGACAAATGGCATGATGTTTGCCTTGGCTTCACCAATCTTGGCGATGTCGCGTCTGGCGGCAGCCGTATTACTGGAACTGAGCCGTGCAATCGTTTCGTCATAGCAGCTGAGCAGCCACTGCATGTTGCAGGGCATCCTCTTGGTGTCAATAGCTCCGCGGTCTGCATATCCGAGTATGTCAGTTGTGCGGTCGTCTGCCGACACAATGACAAAACCGCCGTTGGACTCAACATTGAACACATAGAGGTTTTTGAACGATTGTGTTGGCTGGTTGCTTTGAGCTTTCAGCCGACCTGAGCTTTGGCTCTGGTTTGAACGCCGGCTCTGGTTAGTGCCATGCGCGGAGTGTCTGCTCTGCATGAATCGCTGCGCCTTCTCGTAAGCCTCCTGTTTTGATATTTGCCTTGCAAAAATCGAGGTAACAGTAAGCAAACAGAAAAGTAAGATAGTTGTTCTTCTCATAGCTTAACTTTATTTATTTTTTGATTATTATTTTTCGAATTGTTCCATCATTGTAGCGCACAATATTAATGCCATGCTGTGGCTTGCAGATGCGCTGTCCGGCTGCATTATACCGTGCTGTCTCAATGATATTCCCATTGCTTGGCTTACTGTTGACAGAGGCAGGGTCAGCATATTCGAGAGTAACATGAATGCTTGTGTCGCCAGAAGCGCTTTTCGCTGTCATTGTAAACATGACTTTTCCGTATGCTGTTTCACTCTTTGGACTCCATTCTGTTTGTCTGAGTGTTGTGTCTGTGCTGCCGGCCTCTATGGTTACAGGGCCTTTGGTAAGTACACCGATTTTATTGAATGGCACACAGTTGCCGAATGCACAGCAAAAGAATGAGCCGTTGTCGGTGTCAATATGGGTAACATCGAAACTTACGGTGCAGTCAACAGGCGTATTTCCCGCATTTTTCAAGTCTATCTCCATGGGAATCTGAAGCATTCCATATTGCAGAAGCTCTGCATTGGGTGTTGTAAACCTGACTTCACTGCCATCGGGGATAACATTCCCTTCATGGTCAATGAATTGTACTTGGGCATGAGTGTATATCATGCCGGCAAACACCAAAAGAATAGTAATTGCAAATTTCTTCATATGTTATGTTTTTTTATTGATAATCTTTTGCTTTGTTACTTGCAACACTCCTTCCTGATTGTACACAAATGCCACAACGTGCATATTGGCAATCTGCCATTTGCTGTCAATGGTTGTTGCGAATGTTGCTTCCACCTGTGATTCCGAGAGTGCGATTTCTGTTCCCCACAAACCATTCACCGATTTTCTGTACACGTTATGGTGTATGTATTCTAGGTTTGGGCTGCCGTCAGGCATTAGCTGCAATGCCTTTACGCCGTCCTCTGTGAGCCATAGCTGCAGTTTGCAGTTCAGTTTCTGGGTCGACAGTATGCTGGTTTTTACTTGTAACGTATTGTTTGTATTGTCAAAAGTCGTGTTAAGGTTTATGCTGACTGGTGTCTGTTTTTGCAGTTCGTTGTGTATGGCCGCTGCCCATGCCGTGTAGTTCGTAACTCCACTACGGCGATTAACCACGCCGGCAGGTTGTGAATCTATGTTCCATTTGTCGTAATATTCACGCGCTTCTTCGGTGCTAAGTGCTGTGACAGCAGAAGTGGAAGTGTATATACCGAAATATCCACCATGAATGGCTACGGCTATCACGTTGTCTTCTCCATATTGACTTTGTAGTTTCTCGATTTCCTCGGTAGCCGTCGGGCAGTTTACGCAGCGTTGCCCCGTAAAGTCCTCTATCAGCACACTGCGGTTTACCTCTGCCGGTTGCACGTAAATCAAGCGGTCTTCTTCTTTTATTGTGTCGCACGCCCATAATGTATAGGCAAGCAACCCGGTGAATGTCATATTCAGAAAGCGAATCAGTTTCATGGCTTAAAAATTGTAGTTATATGACGCCGTGACTCCCTTGCTTGCAGGAACCATGCGGCACACTCCGCCTGAGCAGTTGAAGCCGGCACGTGTGCGGCCATAACCGAGTTGTATTCTGTGCGCTCCCTTGTTGAAAGTTGCGAATCCTGAATAATAGTGTGTTTTTGTTTCTCCACAGTTGTATTCATCGGATATCGTAAACATCCAATATGGCAACACCGAAAGTTCCAGTAGGCCAAACATCCAGTCGCCGTCATCCTCTTTGGTGGTGAGATATTGTGCCTCGCCTCTCAATGTCATTTTATTGTTAAACTTATATTTTCCTTCTGCTATGAAGATGTTGGAGTGAATCGTGCCTCCCTCACCTTCCACAATCGTTTTGTTGTAAAACTGATTCATATACATCAGATTGAGCTTGAACGAGCTTGACAGTTTTTTCTCCAATTGCACGTTGAGGTCTTGGTAATATATTGCATCGCCCCATTTCCAGAACGCCGAACTGTAACCGTCAGAGCCCATTCCTGAGTTGCTTTTCACACTCTTGTCTATTGAATGTATGTGGGAGAAGTTCAGTTTCACGTTGGTGCCGTATTTTCCGCCAAGCAATGTACGTTTCTTGAAGTTGTAGCCTATTTCCGCTTGGTAGGCCCATTCGCCATCAGGTTGTGTGGCGTAAGGGTAGAGTGCTGCTAATGCATAGGTGTGGTCAGTGGTGAATGCTGGCAGGTGATTGATGAATGATGAAGTGCCATTCATGCTTCTGCTGCTACGAAACGACATGTTGTCGCTGCGCTTTGCCTGTAACAGCAGGCTCATGCCTTTCTTTGAATAGGAAGTAGATAGCATAGCTACGTGTCCGTTGCGGTAGATATAGCCATTGTCAAATGACGGGTCTTGAGACTTCTGGGCATATTCGGCAAGTACATTCCAGCCGCCATGTTGTAACTGGGCACGTATGTCAAAGGCGTTCACATAGTTTGGCAGATTTAGCTTGTGGGTTGCATCTACGAAAATGTCCTCATCATCTTCGTGCTTATTAACGAAAGATGCTCCTAATGTCAAATAGGTGCCATTGTTTTGCAATGGCTTTAGCCATTGGTCAAGGCTCACCTCTATGTCACCGCCCGATACCAATGCATCGTTATATTCCCAATAGCGGCGCTGGAAGCCTGTGAGCGCCTTTATCGTAACTCCCGCAAAAGGCTTTATCACAAATCGTGCGCCAAGCAGCGAGTTGTCAATTCCCAAACTGCGCTCCTCGTATGTGCGCAATATGAATCCAGACCCAAACTGCTCATAAAAATTTCCTATTGTTACCTCAAGGTCTTTCCTGTGCAACTTTGCATAGGATGTAGCTACCCCCCAACCCTTAAAATCCTTTTCAAAGCCAGGTAATGGGTGACTTAGATACTCTATACGTATGCCGGCATCCACGTATTTACTCATTGCGCCCACTTCTGCGTATGTGTTCGTTAGCCCCCATTCCTTGTATTTCTCTGTTCCAATCTTTTCGTCTTCTTGTGGTATGAGAATATCGCTTTGTATGCTTCCTGATACAACGATGCCGTTATTCCCATTATCTTGGGCATTTATGCATAGATGCGCTGACAGAATGCACAAAAGTGCGAATACTCTTCGTTCCATTGACCTTGGGCTCATTTCCTTATTTGCTGATGATTTCTCTTACTTTCTCTATGAGTTCCTGTTCTGCTCCTTCGGTATAGCCGTTATGTCTGTACACAATATTTCCCTTGCCGTCTACAATCAGCGTATAGGGTATTGTCTGTATGCCAAGTGCGCGCTTAAAGTCGCTGTTAGGGTCAAGCAGTACCTCATATTCCCAGCCGTTACCATCCACAAAGGGTTTTACCTTGTTAATGTTTTGTGCCTGGTCTATCGACACTGCAAAAAGTTTCACTCCTGTTTCCTCTTGCCACTCTTCATAGACCTCTTGTATCGCTTTTAACTCGCGGTTACATGGCTTACACCATGTGGCAAAGAAGTCAATGATGAACGGCTTCCCTCCGTTAGACAGTGTGTCTGTTTTCACAATTTTTCCATCTATAGTCTTTAGCGTTATAGCGGGAAGTTGTGCCGAAATGGTTGTGCAGGCTAAGCCCATCATTAAACTCAAGACAAATAATTTTTTCATACCGCCATGTGATTACAAAGTTGTTACATTTTATTCGCAACAAAAAGTTGGTGCAAAGATACAAAAAAATAAGAAAGAACAAAAATGTTTCCAATGATTTTTTCAAAAAGAATTCGTTATTCATGTTATTCATGCTCTGTGCGGTAGGAGGCAAGGAATTGGCTAATTCTGTCGTAGTTTGCGATTGCGCAGCCTGCTCAATGCCACGGGCGACACTGGCGGGAGTTCTCGATTGGGGATTAAGGCGGGGTTATAAGGCACTCAATAGCTTTCGAGTATGCCTTTGGGTGTCAGCAGACATCCCAGGGCATACTC
>JAFLSH010000168.1 GCA_022511055.1 Prevotella sp.
GCAAAATTACAAAATAAAGCCGACATAAAAGCCAACTCTCCGAAAATTCTTTGCAGTAACACGTTGACTTACTACCCGCTACAATCGCAATAACACCTACAAAAAATTGGCTAATATAAAAGTTATACGTATAAAAATGAAGTAATCAGAAAAATAGTTACGTATCTTTGCAGCGAAAACATAAAGTAAACTTAATTTTTTGAAAGACTATGAGTACAAACAAACCAATCAGAAAGTTCAAAATCCCAAGACACCCTCTGAAGGATGAGGTTCTCGACTTCGAAGTGCCCTGCGATGAGTATAAAGAACCTGAGTCGTGGACTATCATCACCGCGCTTGACCATGTGCTTGACCAGGCAAAACACTCGAAACTGTCAGAGCGCTTTTTCGAGAGATGTAAGAGTCCCTTGCAGTACCTCCGTACGCAGCTTGACCTCACTGACATCCAGATTATAGTCATCGCCATGCTCATTGAGGCTGGCACGCCCATGTCGTGGAGGAAGTTCGGCACCTTCTTAGGTTGCTCCCGGCTGAGTATGATGGTGTACTCTGAGGAGGTTGAAGAGCTTATCAAGAAGCGCTGGGTAATACGAAAAGGCTCGTACGAGACAAACGGATGTTTCGAGGGCTTTGCCCTTGTGTATGGTGTTGTAACGGCCTTGAGACACAATCAGGTGTTTGTTCCCGAGAAGATAGACGGGCTTGAGGAACAGGCTTTCGTCGACAAGCTGGAGAGCTATCTTGACAAAGAACTGAACGGCTACAACCAGGAGTTCAAGGACCATGAAGGGTGGATGGTACGGCTCGCCGAAGCCAACCCCCATCTGCCTCTATGCCAGACTGTCATGAGCCTTGAGGACATTCACGAGCGGTCGCTCTTGATGTTGAGCGTGTTCGACTATGCGCAATTTGCAGACTCGGAAGATGAAGGAATAACTATAAACTTTATTGACAAACTTTACCCCGAAGACTATGACTGTAAGAGTCTGCGCAGAAACCTGAGAAGCGGAAATCACACTCTCATGAAAATGGGAATCTTAGAGCATCGGTGCGAAGACGGCATGGCTGACACAGAACGCTATATGCTGACCCAACAGGCAAAGGAGAAATTTCTCTCCAACTATACTCCAAGCTGCTCCAAATGCTATCATCCCCGGCAAAACAACCGCTTCTTGAAAAGCTTCACCCAAATTAAGGAGAAGACACTTTTCTTCAACGCCTCAGAACAGGAGCAAATTGACCGCCTGACCAGCCTGTTGAGCGCAGACGGTCTCTCCTCTGTCCAGCAGAGGCTTGAAGAGGAAGGAATGCGCAAGGGGGTTGCCTGCCTCTTTTACGGCAGCCCTGGTACGGGAAAGACGGAAACAGTGTTGCAAATAGCACGCCAGACGGGGCGTGACATCATGCAGATTGACATCGCCAGCCTTCGCGACAAGTATGTAGGCGAGAGCGAAAAGAACATCAAGGCAGTGTTTAACCGCTATCGCAAAGCCTGCAAGGATGCAGAGATGATTCCCATCCTCTTCTTCAACGAAGCTGATGCCATTTTCAGCATGCGAACCAGTATCGGAGATGCTAACCCTTCCGTAGAGAAGATGGAGAACGCCATACAGAACATCATCCTCCAGGAGATGGAAACCCTTGAGGGAATTCTCATTGCCACTACAAACCTCACGCAGAACTTAGACGGTGCTTTTGAGCGCCGATTCCTTTTCAAGATTGAGTTCAACAAGCCAAGCGTAGAGATAAAAACGCGAATCTGGCAAGAGATGATAAAGGATATCAGCGCCGAAGAGGCAAGAACACTGGCCACAAAGTTCGACTTCTCGGGCGGCCAGATTGAGAATGTTGCCCGCAAGCGCACTATCGACTACATCATCTCCGGCAAAGTGGCGACTCTTGTCGAACTGGAAAAGTATTGTCAGAACGAGCTGTTAGACAACAAGCGCGACTGCAAGCGCATCATGGGTTTCTCAGCATAGTCTGGGCATGACATTGGGAACTATATACTTGTTGGCGGTGGTGTCAACAGAGATTTTATATGACCTTTCATAGTTAAAAAATGTATTTTTATTTGGAGCTTCCCAGAAAATATCCATATATTTGCAAAAAAATATTGATAGGGGGCAAAAAAAAAGTATCATTGCCAACAAGCATATAGTTCCCATGACATTTACAAAATCAAAAAAAGGTAAAAATGGAAAAGCAAGTAGACATTTTAGGAGAACATAGAGGGAAGGTCTGTATAGAATACATGCCCTGTCTGAACTACGTCATGGTACTGAACAAGCAGCAGGGCATCAGCAAGTTAGAGTTGAGAAACGCCTCTGCCGAGTCTTGGCACAACGTTTCCGTCGCCCTGTCCGGCGAGCTGATTGAGCCATGCCAGCAAAACATCGCCTTCCTGAAGCACGGGAAGACGGTGAGCATCATCGACTTCGACCTCCGCCCCGTGCTGACCAAGCTGATGGCACTGACCGAGTCCGTACAGACCTCGTTCTGCCTGACCGTGACCATTGACGGCGAACAGGTGCTGCGCCATTCGCTGCCGCTCACGGTGATGACCGTAAACCAGTGGCACGGCATTGACACGCTGCCAGAGCTGATTGCCTCATACGTCACCCCCAACTATCCGGGCATACACGATTTGTGCCGAGGCGCATCAGAGTGTCTGAAGCAGGCTACGGGCAAGGATGCATTAGACGACTATCAGGCACAAGACAGGCTGCAGGTTTCCCATCAGGTAGAGGCCATGTTCAATGCGCTCAGAGCAATGAACATCACCTACGCCACAACCCCTGCCAACTTCGAGGTTACAGGGCAGAAAATACGATTGGCAGACCAGGTTCTCCACTCTAAGATGGGAAACTGCCTGGACCTCTCGCTGCTGGTGTGTTCGTGTCTCGAGGCCATAGGGCTCCACACCGTCGTTGTGCTGTTCCAGACCCATGCCATCATGGGCGTGTGGACAGAGGAATCCGTCTGGACACCTATGGTAGGCTATGATATCAAGTCATTGAAAAAATCTATTGAAGACCACCATCTGCTGATGCTGCTTGATGCGACTGCCATCGCAGGGGGCGGCAGCCTGACTGATGCCATGGTTTACGCCGAAAAATACATTGACGACCATGCAAAGGAATTCAACTTGTATGTCGACATCCAGTCTGCCCGCAATAACGGCGTGCGCCCCCTACCCCACTGCATACTGACCGAGACGGGGTGGGTAGTAGAGGAAGAAGGAGTGGCGTGTGCAGACGACAACTGGCAGATTGGAGAAGCCATCAATCCCGCCAGGCTGGAAAACAAGCGGCTGTTGTGGGAGCGGAAACTCCTGGACCTTACCATGTGCAACAACCTGCTCAACATGAAGCGGACCAGCCAGATTGTGCCTTTCAAAGACATACCCACCGATGACATCTTGCAGGCGCTCAAGTCGAGCAAGCTGTTGGAGCTGCTTGACACAAAGGACAATCTGAAGACGGCAAAAGACCTTTACCGTGCTGCCCGCAACTTGCTGGAGGAGAACGGAGCCAACACCCTGTTCCTGTCCATTGGCGTTCTGAAGTGGTATGACAACGTAAGCAGCACGCCCTATCTGGCACCAATCATCTTTGTTCCAATTGAGATTGTCAGGCAGAACTCAAAGCAATACGTTGTGAGGATGCGTGACGAGGAGCCGCTACTCAACACCACCCTTTTCGAGAAGCTCCGCCAAGATTTTGACATCGATATCCCAACGCTCAGCTTCATGATGGACCACACCAACGTGCTGAAGCAATGGAAAGGAGTATTAACCGAGCTGCAAGAGAGCATCGACACGCTGTGCAAAGACGCGAAAAAGCCGTGGGAGGTAAAAGAGGAGTGCCGGTTAGGCATCTTCTCGTTCTCGAAGTTCGTGATGTGGAACGACATCCACACGGGCAGCGCCGTACTCGAGCGGAATCCCATCATCGCCAGTCTTATCACAGGGCAGTCGCTCCTGGATACCACCGAAGCCGACACCAATGCTCGCGAGCTTGACAGTGTGGCGAAGCCTGCCGACTACGCCGTTCCGCTGGATGCTGACTCCTCGCAGCTGGAGGCTATTGTGAAGTCCGGCAAAGGCGACTCGTTTCTGCTGTACGGCCCACCAGGAACAGGAAAGTCGCAAACTATCACAAACATGATTGCCAATGCCCTCCACCAAGGGAAAAGGGTGCTGTTCGTGGCTGAGAAGAAAGCGGCTCTCGAAGTGGTGCAGGAACGGCTCGGCAAGATTGGCCTGGCTCCCTTCTGTCTGGAGCTGCACAGCAACAAGACCGACAAGAAGTCATTTCTCGAACAAATGAACACCGTGCTGAACATGCCCCAAACCTCCCAGCACCCCTTCTTCGAGAAACACAGCGATGAACTCTTTGCCAAGCGCCAAGAGCTGAACGCATACATCAACGCACTGCACAAACGGCGCAAACAAGGATTGTCGCTCTACGAACACATCAACAGATACCTGGACATTGAAGGCGAGATGCTGTCGCTGTCCTTCAACGACATCTGCCATCTCGACATAGAGAAAATGGAAGAAATCTGCTCGCTCCTGCTTTCGCTCGACAAGGTAGAGGAAATCTTAGGCTACCATCCCGCCAAAAGCCAGTTCATGGGGTTGTACCCGCTGGAGAACTCCATTCAAAACCAGACGGAAATCACGCGGCTGCTGGCCCTGCTGCCCAACGAGATAGCCTGTGCCAAGAAGAAAGCTGCCAGTTTCCTGAATCGCTGGTTTCAGAAAAAGACACCGCTGCAGCTGCTCCAAGAGCGCGAAAGCTGGCAGCAGCTATGCTCGCTGGCTGTCATCGACGACAGGCTGCTTTCTGACCTCGGCACACTGGAAGAGGCCATTGCGCGCTGGAATGCCAACTGCGACTATCTCCGTCAGTGGTATCATTTCTCTACCGTCTGGCTGAAATTGCGCCGGCACAACATTCCCCATGTGCTTGCCTACTACCTTCAGCACAACGGAGTGTCCACGGCGCGCGCCTTCTCCAAAGGCTACTTCATGCGGATGATTCACAGCATCATCGAGCAAGACAATGACCTGCGCTCGTTCAACGGCATGCTGTTCGAAGATGTCATCAACCAGTTCCGCTGCCTGAGCCGCAACTTCCAGAAGCTCACCGTTGAATCCCTCCGGCACAGGCTGACCGGGCAGGTGGCCGAGGCGGTGGCCGACAAGGAGCTGAACGAGGAACTAACCATATTGCGAAAGAAAATCTCGACAAACGGCCGTGCCACCTCTGTCCGCAAGATGATTGAGCAGACACGCAACATTCTGCCACGCCTCTGCCCGTGCATGCTGATGAGCCCGCTCTCCGTAGCGCAGTATTTGGAAATGACGACAGGCTTGTTTGACCTTGTCATCTTCGACGAAGCAAGCCAGATGCCGACAAGCGAGGCCATCGGCGCCATTGCCCGCAGTAAGGCAGTAGTAGTGGTGGGCGACCCCAAGCAGATGCCCCCGACCAGTTTCTTTACGGCAAACAACACCACCGAGGACGATGTTGACGTTGACGACCTGGAGTCAATCCTCGAAGACTGCATCTCCATATCCCTGCCCCACAGATACCTCAATTGGCACTACCGCTCCAGACACGAAAGCCTGATAGCTTTCAGCAATGCCCATTTCTATGACGGCCAGCTGGTTACGTTCCCGTCTGTCGACGACCAAGACTGCAAAGTGTCGCTGCAATACGTCGAGGGTACATACGACTTCGGCAAAACGCGGAGTAACCAACAGGAGGCAAAGGCCATCGTTGCCGATGTCATTGCCCGTCTTCGCAGCCAGCTGCCTACGCACGAGGGCGGAGCGGGAAGCCCCCGCCGCAGCATCGGCATAGTGTCGTTCAACAAAAACCAGGCAAACCTCATTGAAGACCTTCTGATGGACACACTGGCGAAAGACCCGCCGCTCGAGGAACTGGCATTGAAGAGCGATGAGCCCATCTTCGTCAAAAACCTGGAGAACGTGCAGGGCGATGAGCGCGACATCATACTCTTCTCCGTAGGCTACGGCCCCGACAAGTTCGGGAAATTGAGCATGAACTTTGGCCCGCTAAACCAGGCCGGCGGTGAGCGGCGACTGAATGTGGCTGTTTCCAGGGCTCGCTACGAAATGAAGGTGTTCTCTACACTCCACCCCCACCAGATAGACCTTCAGCGCACGAATGCCGTGGGGGTACGCGGGCTGAAGCGGTTTCTCGAATATGCCGAGACGGGGGTGCTGCCTTGCCCGGCTCCGCAGCTGCACAACCAGAAGAGCGACACCCTTGTGGAGCAAATCAGCCAGAAGCTCCGGGAAAAGGGATTTGAAGTGCATCAGAACATTGGCAACTCCAAGTTCAACATCGACATTGCCCTTGTCGACCGCAATGCTCCCACCCGCTATGCCATAGGCATCATTGTCGACACGCCGGGCTACCACGCCGTACCTACTGCTTCTGACCGTGAGATAGTGCAGCCCGACATCCTTCGTTCCCTCGGCTGGACACTCCATCACATCTGGTCTGTCGACTGGATGGAGTGCCCCGACAGGTGTCTGAAGGACATTGTGTGATACCCCAAAATCTCCGCGAGTTTCAGGGAAAAAGCGACGCTTTCTTACCTGAAACTCGCGGAGTTTTTCAAGGCAATTACGTACAATTTGCTCCAAATCTATGTATTCTGTTACTGCACTTGCTTGAATCATTTTTTCTATTTACTAATAAATATTTGAATATTTGTTTAATTCAGATATTTATTGTATATTTGCACCATAAATGACTTAGGGTTCG
>JAFLSH010000169.1 GCA_022511055.1 Prevotella sp.
TCAGGATAGACAAGTGTCATCTTGTCGCCAGTCAGATAGACAACCTCGAAGGTAGTCGGCTTGTTACCACCAGAGTTGATTTCAAATGGCCACAAGATAGAGCCGGCAGTCGTGTTGAGATTTGCCACTTTCCACTCATTACCCTCAATTAGCTCCACTTCATAGTTGCCACCACGGATTCTGTCACCGTTAGCGCCATAGGAGTTGATAGTTCCGTCAGGTGTGAAAATCATGTAGGCATCCATGCTCTCCTCACCAGTCAGCGCACCTGTATCAGAGTGCCCAAGCTGGCCGGCAAAGTCTTCCTCACTGGTGACACCCCACCACTGGCCTTCACCATGCTGACCAACAGCAGAACCTGCGCCACCGCAATAGCCCATGTTACCCCATACGGCACCCGTAACAGAGGGATCCCATGTCCATGCTTTTCCGGCTTCATTGTAGTCTGTCAATGCACCAGCCACATCGCTGTCGCTCTTGAAGTGCCAGAACGAAGCCTCACCCCAGCTACCAAGGCTGCCGAAGTCGCCACCGTCAGGATAGACAAGTGTCATCTTGTCTACCGTAAGATAGACGATTTCGAACTGAGTCGGCTTGTTACCGCCTGAGTTGATTTCAAACGGCCAGAGGATGGCACCGGCAGAGGTCTTCAGGTCGCCCACTTTCCATGCACCTGGGTCTGAGTTGTCGAAATTCAACACTTCATAGCTGCCAGAACGCACCAGATTTCCATTGGCATCGTAGCAATTAATCTGGCCATCCTCTGTCATCACCATAGTAGCATCCATGCTTTCCTCACCAGTCAGCTGGCCTGTGTCAGAGTGCCCAAGCTGGCCGGCAAACTCTTCTTCGCTGGTAACACCCCACCACTGGCCTTCACCATTCAGACCAACAGCAGAGCCGGCACCGCCGCAATAACCCATGTTACCCCACACTGCACCAGTGATAGAGGGGTCCCACTTCCACACTTTGCGGCCGCTTTCGCTGGCAATCAGCTTCTGCTCGTAGCTCATCTCAGCAGGCACGTACACCGTGAATCCGGCGAGGTCTGTCGTCACATACTCGTCAGCACCGCCAATGGTACGTGCATGGAAGACCACGTTGGGGTCAGAGCCGCGCGATGGCGCATACTTGAACTCGCCAGACCGGCCAAAGGCCAGAAGGTTTTCCGAGCCGTCATCTTTGACCACAAAGATAGAAACCAGCATTTCGGGGTTGGTTTGGAATGTGAAGTTGTTAGACTCCGGGCTTTCCGGGTCTGAACTCATCTGAGTAATCTTAACCGCAGACTTCAGGTCCTCAACAGAGACATCGTTTGACACCCACTCCTTTTCCTCCTTGATGGGGTCGCAAGACGTGAGAAGCCCCAGACCTACTGCGAATAATAATATTGATTTCTTCATATTGCTTTTTCTTTAAAGTTATTGGGGAATTAATAAACTGGCGTACCAGACATGTTCCAGTCAGAGCCGTCGTACCAGCCTTTGTTCTGCTTCAGCACAGCCTCATCAGCAATCAGATTAATCTGTGCGGGCGGAATGGGCAGGAATCCATCCGTGTCAGCATAGCGCTGTGCCCAGCTCGAAGAGTGCTTGATAGTAGTCCATCGGCCTGTGTAATTCACGCGCGAGCCATTCTGGCGCTCAAGGGCAACGGCAGCCTCACAGCCTGTACCGCCATCCTTACCCGACCAGCGGCGCAAGTCGTTGAAGCGAATGCCCTCGCCGGCCAGCTCGAAGCGGCGCTCGTTCTTAATGTTCTGCCAAGTGTAGGTCGTAGCTCCCAGCCCTGCGCGTGCGCGTACCTTATTCATCTGCGTTGCGTCGCCCGTCAGCTCAGAGTGCATCAGCATCACATCAGCCAAGCGGAGCAGCACAATGTCAGCGAAGTGGTCGCCCTGGAACGAGTTACCATTACTGTTGGGGTAGCCGGTGTTGTTAGCACGCCAAACACCCCACCAGGTGTAGCTGAGATTGAAGTCGCTGAATGAAGACTCTGCACAAGTGACAGGCATCAGCTTCTTGTTGTAGTAACCAGCATCCTCTGAGCAAGAAGTCGTGAACGCAAATCCAGCCAGCTCGTTGGGAGCATCAAGAACGGTTGCCTTTTTGCGCGGGTCAGCATCAGACCAGTCATCCCACAGGTTGGCATTGACAGTACCCTGTCCCCAGCCCTGGCCGAAAGGCAGTGTCTCGATGCCACCGTTTGAGTTACCATCCTCATCGGCATCACAACGAAGACCGCAATAGAGAGAAGTCATGTTGGTGAAGCCCATGGCAATCGTACCGTTCCACGAGGCAACGTTGCTGAACTGCACCTGGAACAGCTGTTCCTCGTTGCCATTGTCAGCCCAGTATCTGCCATCAGCAGCCAAGTCGGCTACGTAGGGATAGTCGGGAGCCGTCAGCTCGTTGGTATATTGCCAGAGGCGGCGATAGTCATCGACCAGGCTGTAGCCGCCATTATTGATAGCATCCTCCAGATAAGCAATCACCTGCGACTTAGACAGGCTGCCTGTCACACCTTCTTGTTCGGGCAGTTCTACGTCGGCGAGAGAGGCATTGGCCAGTTCGCCAACTTTCTTGTAGAAGCCCTGATAGAACATATAGGCACGAGCCAGATAGCCCTCGGCAGCACCCTTGGTGGCATGGCCGTCACCGCGTGTGGTAGCACCGTGGCTCATCAGGTTAGATGCAGTCACGAAGTCGGCAAGGATGTGCGGGAAGATGACCTCCTCTGCGCTCTGCTGTGGGCAGGGGTCGGGAGCGGCTGCTGACCAATAGGCGGGAATGTCGCCCCAGAACTGAACGCCCCAGAGATAGAACAGACCGCGCATGAAGTAAGCCTCGCCCAGCAACTGGTTGCGGGTAGCCTCCTGGCCAGTCCAGTCGAAGGCATCGACACTGTTGATAACGGCATTGGCACGTGAAATACCAACGTATGTGCAGTGCCAGGCCAGGTCGTAAAGACTTTCCTTGTTAGTCTTCAGGTGGCTGACGGCGTGTGCTTCTACGTCGCCCGTTCCGCCACCACCGTTCAGGTCGTCAGACATCAGGTTGCTGACAAGCCACGGTGTCTGCAAGGGGTCGTTGGCAAACTGGTTCATCACACCATAGAGGGCCGCCAACTCCTTATTCAAGTCGGCAGGCGAAGCAGGGTAAGTGTCGCTAGATGCTTCTGTGAAGTTGGTGGAATCGAGGAAATCTTCACAGGAAGAGAACGTGAAGAGTGCCGCGATTGCCATTAAATATATCTTTTTCATATTCTTTCAGTTTTCTGCGTTTATGAATTAGTTCTAAAGTCCATAAGTTTACTTCACCTCAGAGATAATCACTGAGCGGCTCAGCTGTTTGTCGTTGTAGTACATGTAGTCAACGCCGCCCTTAGAATCCAGTACCAGTGCGCTGGCGGGAACACCGAGCTGCTTGGTGAGGATGTCGTAGACGTTCTGGGCACGATTCTTAGCCAGAACAGCATTGCCCTGAGTAGTACCAGTCTGCTTGTCAGCATAGCCAGTCACGTTATACTTCTTGCCCGGTGTAGCCTTAATCATCTCAGCCACGGCCTTCAAGTTCACCAGCTCGCGGTTTACCACGTCAGTAGTGTTGACGGTGAAGTTCACCAGATACGGGAAGGTAACCACCTTAGAGTTGTCAATCACCTTCGTCTCAGGCTGACGGTTCTTCAGGTTGGCATTCTCGGCGCGCAGGTCGTTGATGATGCCGTTCAGGCGGTCCAGTTCGGCATTGTCGGTCTGGTAGACAATCTTCGGAGCGCCGCTTGCAGCAGTCTCGTCCTTGCCCTTGAAGGTAACGCTTGCACCAACGAGGAAGGTACGTGCTGAAGGATAGAGGCCGATGTCGATGCCACGCATCCATGAGCTGCCACCACCAGCAGAGCCGACCTCGGGGTCAACACCCGTGTAGCCCGTGAAGGTGTAGAGATTCTGTGCCTGTGCATAGATGCGGAGCTGGCTGAAGACAGAAGACTTGAAGAGACGGGCAAAGTCGTAGCCAATCGTAATGTTCTGCAGACGGAAGTAGTCGGCATTCTGAATGTAGCGTGAAGACACCCACTGCTCGTTGGTAGTGCCAAGAGCCAGGCGCGGCTGCGTGTTGCTCGTGCCCTCGCCGTGCCAGCGGTCGAATGCGTCTACAGTCCAGTTCTGATACTGGTTAGCCAACAGGGCTGTGCGGTAAGCCTGTGCCACCTGCATGCCGAAGGCACCTGAGCCAGTGATACCGAAGTCGAAGCCCTTCCACTCGAAGCCCAGGCTGACACCGAGGGTTACATCGGGATGGGGGTTACCGATTTCGTGACGGTCTTCAGAGAGTGAAATCTGTCCGTCGCCGTTCCAGTCATCCCAGATGAGGTCACCGGGCTGCGCACCATCGAGTACGGCCTGACCGGCAGCACGGGCGGCATCAATCTGAGCCTGATTCTGCCATACACCGCTGTAAGACATACCCGAGAAGTAGCCGATGGGGTGGCCTTCCTCTACGAGAGAGATGTAGGAAGAGTTCTGGAAGAGCGAGTTTGAAGCACCGTCGCCCAACTTGCCAGAAGCCGTGCCGAGCTTGGTCACCTTATTCTTATTAGTAGCCAGGTTTACGTTGGCATGATAGGTGAAGTCCTTGCCAATCTGGTCGCGCCAAGAGAGTGCAAGTTCAATACCAGTGTTCTGCACGTCACCGGCATTGACATAGGCAGCTTCCTCATAACCAAGCACTTCGTTGATAGGAGCCTGCACCAGCCAGTCTTTCGTGGTCTTCTTATACCAGTCAAGATTCAGCCCCAGACGACCACCGATGAAACGAGCATCAATACCGATGTTCAGCTGCTCTGAGGTTTCCCAAGTCACATCTTTGTTGGGGGCGTTTCTTGCGTATGCACCGGGCTGATAGCCACCGACATTATCCATTGTAAAATCCCTGTCGCTTGAGAACTTGTAGCCATAGTCTGCATAGTTACTTGGAGAGAAGGCGATGTTTGAAGCGTAGTAGAAATTACCGATGTTACAGTTACCGTTCTGACCCCAAGATGCACGAATCTTCAGGAAGTCCATCCATGACTGTGCGCTCTCAAGGAACTTCTCGTTGGTCAGTACCCAACCTGCAGACACAGAGGGGAAGTAGCCCCAGCGGTGACCGCGGGAGAAGTTGCTCGAGCCGTCGGCACGGATGATGGCCGTCAGCATGTACTTCTCATCGTAGTTCCAGTTGGCACGGCCGAAGAACGAGGCAATGCTGCCCTGCCATGGGTTGTCATAACCGCTATGACCTGTTATGTTCTGTGTCTCATAGTTGTTAGGAACATTGAAATCCCAGCCATTGAGTATGAGTGAATTTAAGTCGCTCTCACTGACGCTAAAGTTCATCTGCATGCCAGTACTCCAGTTTGAGCGTTCAATAGACTGACCGACCAACACGTCAATCGTGTTCTTGCCAAACTTCGGCAGAATGTATGACAAGGTGTTTTCAAGTGACATGCTGGAACTTTCATACTGATTCATCATCATGCTATAGTTGGCACTTGAACTCGTAGAGCTTGAAGAGAACGGGAGTGACACCTCACGCCTGTTGCTTGCGCTATAGCCAGTGTTGACCTGTCCGCGGTACTTCAAGTTCTTGATAGGCTCTACAACCCAGTAGAAAGTCGCACCAACGCCGAAGTCGCGACCGCGGTTCAGAGAGCTGAAACCACCGTTGAGGAAGTGATTCAACGGGTTAGAGTAAATCATGTCGCTGTAGCCTGCACCGTTCTGGTTATATGAAGCAAGCGTACCGTCAGCATTGTAGGGCTCTACCAGCGGAGAAGCTGTGTAGGCAGCCTGCATGATGTTCCAATAGCCATTGCCTTCGGCGAGGTCATGGCTGCTGTGATACCAGTAGGAGATGTTTTCACCAACGGTCAGCAACTCGTGAACATCACCCAGCAGGTCTTTACCCTTAATGATGACATGGTCAGAGTTGATGCGGCCGCCATAGCGCTTGTAGTCAGAAGCGTTGCTGGCACCCATGATACCCTCGTTTGTGCTGTAGTTCAAGCTCATAGAGAACTTGGAGCGCTCCGTACCGCCACTGACGGTGACGGCGTGGCTGAGCTGAAGGGCATTCTTGTTGGCATACTCCTCAAACCAGTCCGTGCCTTGCCAGCCCTGGTTGACCTTGTCCAAAATGTAAGAAGGAACAAGGCTGCTCCAGTTGGTAGGTGTACCGTAGGTGTTGAAGTTTACTTCGTTAATCAGCTGCATGTACTGCTGGGCGTTCAGCAGAGCGGGAGCCTTATAGGCATTCGACCAGCCCACGTAGCCGTCGTACTGCACGGTCATCTTGCCGGCCTTACCCTGCTTGGTGGTCACCAGGATGACACCGTTGGCGGCACGGGCACCGTAGATGGCTGCCGAGGCAGCATCCTTCAGCACGTCGATGCTCTCGATGTCATTCGGATTCAGACCGTTCAGGCCGTCGTCGGCCGTACCGCTCTGGATACCGTCGATAATCAGCAGTGGCGAAGAGGTGCCGATAGTACCCACACCGCGGATGTTGACCTTGAAGCCCTTGCCCGGCTGCGAAGAACTCTGCGTAATCTGCACGCCCGGCGTACTCGACTGCATGGCAGTCAGGGCATTGGTGGTGTTGAGCTTGGCAATGTCCTCACCCTTCACCTGAACAGTGGCACCAGTGACCAGCTTCTTCTTCTGGACACCGTAACCCACTACCACCACTTCCTCCAGCGAGTTGGCGTCTTC
>JAFLSH010000017.1 GCA_022511055.1 Prevotella sp.
TGCAAAGGTAATTCTTTTTGCTCTTCTCACCAAATAATTGCGCCGCTTTTTGCAAATACTTTGTGGATAAAGGATAGCAATAACATAGTTGTCAGCGCACATTTTTGAGTGGCTCCTTTTATTAGAAAACATGTCTTAGCGTGTGCTTACTTTATAACAGATGAGCAAAGTTAGTTGATACAAAACCTAAAGATTTTCTACTCAATGGAATGATTAGTAAAACCTCATATCAAAGTCTATATCAACTAATTTTGCCCATTCAGATTCTATAATTTGCAGCGCTTTTTTTGAGAACCTTTTTATTTCTGTGCTACACCACCATCTTGCATAAGTAACTCATTGATTTTCTGAGTTAGCTTTAATCCTCGTAGGTCGCGGGCGCGAATGATACCTTGTTGGTCGACAAGTATGTTAGCAGGAATGGCGCGTACTTTATAGATGGCTGCACCTTCACACTGCCACCCCTTCAAATCGCTCATCTGCGGCCATGGCAAAGCAAGCTCCTCGATAGCCTTGATCCATGCCTCATGTTTATTGTCAAGTGACACTCCAACGACTTCAAAGCCCTGGCTATGATATTTATCGTAGGTTTCCAGTACATAGGGCATTTCAGTGCGACAAGGCCCACACCATGAAGCCCAGAAATCAATAAGCGTATATTTGTTTTTGGCTACAATATCACTGACTTTGATATCCTTACCATCAGGATTTTGCATTGTGAAATCTGTGAACTTCTTACCTACCGCCACTGGGGCTAATACCTCTGCTTCAGCAGCCAGCTGGCGATAGTTAGCCCCATCAGGCAGTTTCTCGCTGAAAAGTTTCAGAGTCTGTTGCTTCTCTTCATCAGACATGCTGGCATAGTTGCTTCCTAAAATTATGTCACAAATAGCAGCAGGCAGATGCTCTCTCATGAACTGATTTTCCGCTTGCCGCTGCAAATTACGCAGCGAATCCATTTTTACCTCAGCAACTCTTTGGTTAGCTTTCGTTGCTGTAGAGTCTCTGGTTATCATGAAATTAGCTACCAGTTCATCACTCCACGGCTTTCCTAATTGTTTATATTCCTGCCAGAGTTTGTAATTGAGACCAGTGCTGCTGACTTCAGACTCTTTTTTTGTGTCAGAAGGGAATGAGCGTACTGTTATCTCCGCATCCTCTAACAAAACAGATGAATAACTCTGTGCTTTTCCGTTGTGATAGGGAATCAGATAGCGAAATACACATCCAGACTGCTCGCCCCGAAATTCATATTTCCCGTTACTGATAATTGTGGAATCGAGGCGGGTAATGACATAAAGATTTTTTATGGAACAGAGGTACACGGTATCTCCCTCTGCGGCACCTTCTGCTATTCCTTTAATAACATAGCCTTGTTGAGCCGACATGTTTAATGCCGACAACAACAAGGCTATTGTTGTGAGAATATGTTTCATGTTCAAGGCTTAATAGTTCTTTCGGAGTACTTTCTTTTTGCCATCTATGATATAGATACCATCACGTCCGAGCGATGTTACCCGCATACCGCCAATAGTGTAAATCTTTCCATTTTGCTGAGCGCGCAGGATTTCTGTCTGGCTAATGCCTGTTGCTCGAGCAGACTCATTATCCCAATAGAGGATTTGGGCAGCTGTTGCATTGGGGAAAAGTTCTGTAGAAACTGCTACGTAGATGGTCTTTGGGGCAATGTCGGTCGTACGGTCATGCAGCGTGAAACAACGGTCTTCCGGATCAATAACGTAATAAGACATGCCATTAGCAAAATCTGCAGCCGCCACCCCATTGTCTCCCGACCACTGGGCAAGTGGGTTTGTCAGGCTATACAGTGCATTTACTAACGGAGAACGCACGGCATAAACTTCGCCAGTGACAAAGGCCACATGAGGCTGTGCCGGATAAAACACATTAGCTTTATATGGACTGAGGTAGCTGTCATTGCCAATGTACAAACTATCAGAAGTGAAGACATAGATTGTGGCATTTCCGGGATTATTATCGCCTTCTCCTGAACCTACCAGCAGATGGGTGTCCTCATCGTACCAGACAAACCATGAGCCTTCCTCTGAATCTGCTTTCAATACGACTGCTGAGTCGCAGCTGAAATGCGCATAGTATTCCTCTGCACCAGTTACGCTAACAGGCAATGGGTTTTCTGTAAACTGTTTACCATCACTCTTACGCTCCCAATATGTGAAATGACAGCGCTCATCGGCTGGTGTTGCAGTCAACTCAATGTCGTCACCAATATCGTTGACTGTCTTACTTGCCGAAGATTTGCCAAACGAAGACTGCCCTTTGGCTACGCGGGCTGCTACATGGGTGAATACCAAATAGGCACAGCCATCAGGGAATAGTGGCGCTTTTGCAACAGCAGACATGGAGTCTTGCTCTTCAATATTCGAGGTGGGTGAGTAGCGGAAAGGCGATTGTTGATTGTTGATAACAACATTGCCGTTCTCATCGGTTGTAGGACTCCATTCTGACAACTCGTCAGCACGTGTGCCTATAGCTACACCATAAGGAATCCAACCATCGGCAGGCTGAGTGTAGATATAGAAATCATGGCCATTAATACCATATTCGCAGAATTGAGTTTCATAGTCCGTAGTCCAACCTGTTATACTTTCTTCGTCTTCTGCATAATTGTCAGACACATAAATTTTTCCTGCACCTGAGGGATAAACGTGAAACTCATCATAGAAATAATGCCATGCATTGCTGGCTTGGGCACTTTGCACACCAGTCTGCAAAACTGCTATAAGCAGCATGCAGCCAAAAACTTTTCTGAAAATTGTAGAAGTCTTCATAATTACAACTGTTTATTTAGGATTTATATATATATTTTTATTGCCTTAATTTTTACCTGCATCCCTAACATAGCGTACATTGAGTAATTGATTTTGCGGTTGCATGCTCTGCCGGCATATCTCTGCGCGATTGTAGGCAAATTTTCGGTAGATATAAAGAGTACCGTCACTCCGCTCGTCTTGTGTTGAAGTCCAATAATAACCCCATGCTCCTTTGAAGCGGCTGCCATTAGTAAGATAGGAGTTTGTGGTGTAGAATGTGATATAACCACCTAATAGGAAACGAGCATAGGTATTGTGGTCTTTAGTTTCCACAAGATTGGCGGCAATGTTGCCTCTCCAGTCATAGCAGGCCGACTCATTGGCAGTCATGCCGAGAGCTTGTTCAAGTTGCTGCCACTCATCGTCAGTAGGTAGTCTCCAACCATCTGGGCATGCTTGCAATGCACCGGGTATAGAATAGTACATGCCATATTTTGGCCGGTTGCGCGTTGCCAGTTGTTCTTGTGCATACTGCACCCAGTCTTCAGGTTCTATGTAATTTCTGCAATCGGTATAGGAGCCTATATCATAACGGAAATTGTCAGTCATCCATTGTAGGTTACCATATTGCACCCAGTTGTATATCTCTCCATCGCGTTCATCAACCCATTGCCCCGTAGCTACGGGCGTTGCCATGGCAGGCGCAGTAATTTCCTCATCGCCGCAAGCTGTAAACTCCATGCATAAGCAAGCGACCAAAAGTAGTGTTAATATATTCTGATGTTTCATAAATTCACTATGTTTCTTATTATATGACATATCCAAGTTCAGTAATGATTCTCTTGAATAGTGCCCATTTCTGGCGCACCAAAGGGTAGTCAGCATAAACGCGCTCTATATACTCATCATCATAGTTCAACAAATAGGTTGCATAGGCGTTCAAATCTTCGGTTTGTCCAGGAGTACTATAGTTTCCCCAAAGCGTTGATGCACGGTCTAAAAATCCATGACTGCGTGAATAATTGTCTGCAGCCGCATCAGTGGAAGCGCTGAACGTAACACTGTAGTAACCTTCGCTAATCTCAAAGAACTCAGTGAAAGCTTTGCTGTTGTTGGCCGCTAACTGGCCGAGGAAAGCTACCAGTACGCGAGCGACATATTGTTGCAACTGAGCTTCAGTCTGTAGACGCGACAACATACCTGTAGATACGACAATAGCCCGTTGGCCGGCTGCTGCATAAGGTGTACTTGTCAGGGAACCACTATTATAATGAATCAAGTTACAAAGCAACCATGAATATGGCATCAGCTTTCCCGTAACATGCGTTAGAATGTGATTTTCTAAGAATTCCAGTGCAGCCTGTTTGTCCTCAATATTTGTATATAGGTCGTATGAATAGGCTTCAGTCGCAAAGGCCGTTTGCGGAATAGAATAGCCTAACGACAGACGTTCTACAAAGTAAACAGTATCGCCATTCACATCTGTACCAATATAGCGTTTCTGTATCGTATCATTAAATAGTAGATAAGCCCCATATCGCTTTTGGAACTCGCGCCGCATTTGAGCTTCTTCGCTCATATCGTCTGCTGCTGGCTCAAAAAACGCACTTGGGTCATGCAACACTACGTCATCAGGGGTGTCTTCAGCACTGCAAGCCATCAGACAAAGCAAAGCCAAAAGCCATAAATATTTTACATAAGTTATATAAGCTATTTTTCTCATAGTTGCTGTTTCTGCTTTTTTCTTGTTCCTTTATTTGTTTTTCTGCCTGTTATTCTGGCGTTGCTATAATCTGGTAGCCACGGCTTTGGTTGCCGTTATCGACCATACCTACATTGAACTGCAAAACCTCAAGCGGAATGTTTACAGTCCACGAAATGTCGTCTTCCTCAAGCTTGTAAAGCCGAGTTTCTACCACATTGCCAGAATTCTCATCGCGGTAAATAGTGAAAGTATGCTCCAAAGCTCGTTTTTCTGGTTGTACACTACATACACGATAGCGGCGCAGATCAAACCAGCGGTGCCCCTCAAGAGGAAATTCCAACCGGCGCTCTTCGCGTATTCGACTGATGAGGCTGCTACCCACCTCCGTTAGCTCCAACTCGCTACAGCCCGGCTGATAGCGATATTGCAGTACGGTACGCAAAGCCGTTTTGGCTGCCTCTTCGTGTTTTTGATATACTTCGGCTTCAGCCAAGTTCATATAAGCCTCAGCCGAGCGCAGCCAAAACACCGTTGACACAGGGGAGCGCATCTGCGTAACGGGAAGATTATAATAGCCCGTATAATAATATTCCTCATCTGGAGTATGTGTAGTTGTGCTTTGACCTGGCTCGCGGCGAATAAGACCGGTAAATGTGCCGTAATGCCAGAACCATTGGTTTTTTCTTAAATCATTGATGGAATAGGCATTATAGAGTTCTTGGCTGACACTATTAGCCTGATGCGCACGATCCATCATACGTATCAGGTTATCACCATCCATTGAAAAGATGTTCTCTGGGTTTGAGGCTGTCATGAACTTGGCTTTCGTGGTACGCAGGTCTTCCAATGCAGGATGCTTGTCAATGACTTTTTGGGCATACTCAACGCATTTTGGCCAATCTTGCAGATAAAGATAAACTCGGCTTAACAATAATCGTACAGCCGTAACATCGGCCTGATATAGTGAACTCTTCAGGGTACGCACTTGTTCCAAACATAGCTCGGCTTCAGTCAAATCGCTCACGATACGTTCATAACACTCTTTGATGGTATTGCGTTCAAAAAGAATATCTTGCACTTCAGAAGTGGTTTTCAACGGTACACCTGGGTCAGTAGCGGCAGTGGCAGGGTCGTAAGGCTTTGCGTAGAAATTAACCAACCAAAAGTAGTAGAATCCTCTCAAGAATAAAGCTTCACCAGTCACCTTAAGAACGCCCTCAATTTCTTCGTCAGTGTTTTGTGGTACATCTTTGGCGTACTCAATGATATTGTTAGCCACATTAATGTACTTATAGAATGTTTTCCATTCAAAGTTTTCGCGATAGTGGGTTGTACCATTGGGCGACTCGCCTATTCTGGGCTGCCACGTTCTGGCACCAAACGTTTCATTATGGTTGCCAACGATATAGTCTGTAGAGCTACTGCCTACAGTGTATTCCGTTAATTCGTCAGCTAATAAATGGATGACCATGCCAGGATTTTGATATGTGTTGTATGGGCCAGTCATACCAACAGGCACGTAACAATCGCCGAGCAGCAGTTCGTCTAAATCTGTCCAACTACGCACATACTCCTTGTCCTGAGATGTCTCTTCCAGAAAGTCACCGCAAGCTGAAAAGACAATACTCAACAGGCTCATGGTGACCGCTGTTGTTATAAAGGGAATTATTTTGCGATTCATTTTGATAATATTTTATAGAGAGAAATAGGATTGGGTATTGTGTTTTTACTTAGAAATTAATATTTATGCCAAGGGTAAAACTTGGCGTGTCTGAAAGCTGTACTTCTGTGAATCCACCTTGGATTGGAGTCTGGCCTCTCAAAGCCTTGTCACACCAGGTATAAAGATTATAGCTACTTAGGGTTATCGCCAGCCGTTCCAGTTTTAGTCGGTCTAATTGGGCACGGTTTAGCTCGTAAGTAAGGTAGAGAGTTGAAAGCTTGACATATCCGGCACTGACAACACGGACATTGCTATAATCATACATGGCATAAGCATTAGGACTCAGTGTGGGCCCAGAATAATTCATTGCAGCAGTCCAACTATTACTGTATTTTTCGTAATTGGGCGTACCGCCTGCAATGATTGATGGAATGTTAGTTTTCAATTCATCGCCGGGTTGCATCCATCGCTCGCGCAAAGCACGGTCTGCGTTGGTTTCCGACCCAAACTGTCGGCCGGAGGTGTACCCATCAAACAATCGGAATAGGCGTGTCTTGGCACCAAAACTGTAGAGGAAAGTGGTGCCCAAGCGCCACTGACGATAGGTTAACGTGTTGTTAACACTACCCGTAATGTCTGGCTCACGTTTACCTGACGCTTCGAGAATTGTAGTGTAAAATGTGTATTGGTCAGCGGATCGGATTTCCTCCTGATGTTCTTCCCAGTCTTCAAACAGGGGACCACCATCGTTGGGATTCAGACCAGCAAAACGATAGCTGAAAAATGTGCCTACAGGCTGGTTTTTTACCACTGCTGTTCCGTTAAGGAAATCGTAAAGCTGATAGCTCTCTGTGCCAGGAGCAGTTTCAATTTTATTGTAAATCTTTGACAGGTTGCCCGATGCTATCCAATAGAAATTCTTTGTGCGGACAGGTGTGCCAGTGACGGTCAGGTTGAAGCCGCTATTGGTAATAACTCCAGAGTTGACCACATACGACTCATAACCATTAACATCAGAGATAGGCTTGTTCATAAAAGCATCGGTAGTGCGTTTGTAATAGTATTCAGCCTCAAACTGAAGGCGGTTGTTAAAAACAGCTGTTTCCAGTCCTACGTTGAACGAATGGGTTTTCTCCCACTTTAGGTCAGGATTGCCAAAATACGCTACGGTTGACAGGAAGTGGTTGTAGAAAGTGTCCATTTGTCCCTTGCGGATAATGAGTTTTGGTGTCTGGTTGTCAAGCATATTACCCTGCTCACCATATGAACTCTTTAATGCGAAAATGCTCATCCATGGTGCTGTGATATTGAATATGTTCAAAAGGTTTGCATTGCCAGAAACAGACCAGATAGGCAATATCTTCTCATTCGAGCGGCTGCCGAATTGGTTGGATCCATCAGAACGGCCATTGACATTAAGCGTAAAAAGTTGCTTGAAACTATACGACAATGTAGCATAGGCTGATACAAGGTTGGCGGTGTTGTCTGTTCGAGAGGGAACATGATTGCTAACCCAATTCCAGTATGTCGTGTATGTAGTTGGGATGCTGGTGGCAAAAGTTTGTCCGCGGTCTTTGTAGTAGCCGCGCTGAGTATAGGTGTCACCAGTGTAATGGCTGCTGCTGGCTTCAAGCCCCAGAGCAACGTTGATGTTATGCTTGCGGTCAGTGTCAAGGTACTTGTTATAGTTTCCTTGCAATCGCACAGTCCATCCGCTTGTCTGGTTGTGAGAGGTCTGCAACTCGCCGCCATAGGGCAAATACGAGGTGTTGGGTGGCACATCTGTTACCTCAGACCCTCTGAGTTGTGATACATAATAGGAATTCTCGCCATGCCATTCTTCGATACGGGCATTGGAAAAATTAGTAGAGAAGACCGCATTGAAAAACAGATTTTCTATTGGCTGATAACGCAGGCTGGCAGTGGCTATGATGGAATTACTGTGTTGTATGGTATTGCTATTCTCCAACTCTTGTAAGATGTTGTAGCCATAATGACCATAAAGGTCATTGTTTGCATTGCCATATCTCAGATATTTGAAATATGAGCCATCTTCGTTGTAAGCGGGAATAATACGGTTGGTGTTATAGGCATAGTTGATAGGGTTAACATTGTTGGCAGGATAGTTTCTGGTGTTAACGTTACCGTTGATGTTCATTTCCACCTTTAACTTCTGGGTTACATCGAAGTTTATTTTTGCCATGGCCGTATAGCGGTCATTGTCTGAGGCCTTGATGACCTCATCTTGGCCGGTGTAGCCTATCGAAGTATAATAACGTACACGCTCAGAGCCTCCAGAGATGCTCACCGAGTGGTCTTGTGAAAAAGAATTACGGCAGAGCAGGTTAAACCAGTCAGTGTTTTCGCGGCTCATTTTCTCAACAGACGCATTAAACTCATCACGACTGATTTCACCGGCATATAGCTGGCGCAATGCTTCTTCATATCCTATTTGAGCCATGTCTGAGGGATAGGCGTAATGACTTTCTGCCAGATATTGTGAAAACTCTACACGCTCAGCCGCGCTCATGAGATTAATTTTTGAGTCGGAATAATAGGGACGCTTACGTAAGGTCAGCTGAGAAGAGTATGCTACCTGCGGCTTGCCCTGGTGGCCGCTCTTTGTTGTAACCACAATGACACCGTTGGCTGCGCGTGTACCATAAAGTGCTGTAGCTGCGGCATCTTTCAGCACATCAATACGCTGAATGTCTTGTGGATTGATGCCTGCGATGGCGTTACCAATGCGATTCACATAGTCTGGGTCGTTTAACACATCACTTGACAGATTAATCGGGTCGGTTAGTATGATACCATCGAGTACCCACAACGGTTCCCGATTGCCAATCAGTGTCGAAGTGCCACGGATGCGAATACGGTTAGTGGCATTGATTTCGCCAGACGATGTCATTGAAATGAGATCGGGAATCTTGCCTTCCAGCATTTTTGACACATCACTCACACCGGCAATCTCTATTTCCGACATGTCTTTCGAGACGACCGAACTGGTAAGATGCCGGCGGTCAAGTTGCTGATAACCAGTGACAACAACATCGCGCAGCTGCTGAGCATCATCTGTCATGACAACATGCGCCCGGTCGCCCCGATGGCCACGCCAGCGTGCTGGTTTCATGCCGAGATAAGTTATCTCTAACTGAAAGTTCTCATTAGCAGCATCAAGCCGAAATCGGCCATCAGCATCAGTCACGGTGCGTTGTTTGGATTCCTTGTCAAAAACCACCGCCCCAATGACAGGCTCACCATCATTGCTGACCACTTGGCCGTCAAGCCATTGGTCTGTAGTATCAAGCCTTTGTGCCTTGTCTGTTCGTGTGACGGCAATATACCCATTACCCTGCTCTGCCTTTAAAGGATGACCCTTGATGACCTCACGAATGGCAGTGAAAGGTAACTGATTAACGACTTTTAGCGATACGGTGAAATTTACATCGGAATAGTTAAAGAGTATGCGCGTTTCTGACATCTTCTCTATTTTCCGCAGAACATCTGCTGCTTTTTCATTAGTGACCGTTAGGCTGACAGTTTTGTCAGCTTGTGCCCATCCTGGCAAGCTAGCCGCCAGAAGCAGCAACAAAAACACTGTAGATACGGTTTTCCGCAACATGCTTTTCCCTTTTTTACGTTTTCGAGTGGATAAATCCAAGTTTAATTTCTTTTAAAAAACGGAAAGCAGGGGGAAATGGTATGCTTAATTAATGTTAAATCGCAAAAAAAGAGGGGAAACACCTCTCAGTTCACAACGATAGCGTTCTCATGTTCAGATATTTCTGCATCACAGATAAGACGCAGTTGTGCCAATATGCTACTGAGATTGGTAGAACGCATGCAGCTGAAATGTAATCGGTCGTTCAGATGACTGGTGGTGGCAAAGACAACATCTTTGTTGTACCATCGCCCCAGCTCAATCAAGAGTTGTCGTAAAGTTTGCCCATCAAAATAGAATTCGCCGTGCAACCAACTTGTGACAGTTTCCATATTGGCCTCAGCGGCATGGAGCTTTTCGTTCTCAAGTGTAGCTTGCTGGTGGGGCTGTAATGCCAACTGGCTATTACCATGTGCTACAACTACACGGCCACTGACCAGTGTCACGCAAGGATTCTCACCTTCAAAAGCCCGCACATTGAATTGTGTGCCCAACACTGTGGTCCGCACTTTCCCACAGTCAACAACGAAAGGCCGATTGGCATCAGGAGCCACTTCAAAAAATCCTTCACCCACTAATGCCACTTCACGGCATCCGCTCTGCGCGAAGCGCCGAGGGAACACAAGTCGACTATCGGCACTCAGCCATACACGGGTACCATCATCGAGCAGAAGATGAGCTAACTGGCCTTGCGGAATAAGCAACGTTGTTCGGTCTTCATCAGATATTTTTGTGTCGGGGGTGATATGTATTTCTCCCTCATTGCCAACGACAATGCCTTGTTGCTGAGCTTGGGTGCTGGTAATGGCAACAGGCTTGTCTGCAACAACTACTGATACGCCGCCAGCTTGAGGATTGGCTTTGTAGACTAACAACTCACCTGGTTTGTTGACTAATGGCTCAGTGTGCCATGGCTGCACAACCAATAGGGCTGCCAGACAGGCGGCCGCAGCTGCGATTCCCAAATAATAGAGCCGAATTCTGCGGGGAGATGGAGGTGTAGGGGCTGAATGATGAAAGATAGAGGACTGGCTGTTGTCGGGATGCGATTGCTGAAACAGCCTAAAGGCTTCATGGGCATCAGGCACATTGGCATCTTCCAGTAGGGCACGGTGGATATCTGCGCGCAGCTGCTGCAACTCTTGGTCTGTCATGTTTTCACTTAGATGGTCTTCCATTTTTGGGTTTTTAGTAGGGTACTGTATAAATAACGTGATACAGGGGGTGTTTAGTTCGCAAATTAATTGTTTTTTAACTTTTCGCGCAGTAATTTGAATACTTTTACCATGTGGCGGTGTACCATGGCTTCAGTAATGCCAAGGGCTTCGGCTGTTTGACGATAGGTGAGGCGCTTGAAATAGCAGTGCCGTAAGATGGTCTGCCCAGGCTCAGGCAGCTGGCCAATGGCATCGTACAGCTGGATGATATACGTTTCGTAGTCTTCCACCTCAGTGTCGCTCTGGAATGTGCGGGCAACAGCCTCGGCTGCCTTGTAGTTCTGGGCTGCCTGTGTGTGCCGCAGATAATCGAGGCAGCGGTTTCGGGTAAGTGTATAGAGATATGTAGCATTAGGTTGGGTATTATGTTGATTGAGGCGTTGCCATACGGTAGCCATGACTTCACTTACAATATCGCGTGCCTCATTTTCGTCACTGACCAGAGCCAGGGCGTAAAGATAGAGTTTGCGATAGAATTTCTCATAGAGAAGTTCCATGTACTGCATTGCTGTCATGGCCTCACTCTTCCGACTATTTCGCCCTAATTAGCCCCACGCTTCTCAGGTATTCTATCTCGTTAATTCTGAACTGTGTCTTGGCTTCAATGAGGTTGGAGTAGGCGGTCTGCCATTGCGACTGGGCCTCAAGGCAGTCGGTGAGGGTCATAAGACCCGCCTCGTATTGGCTTTTCATCAGCTGCAGGTTTTGCTCCGCCTCGCTGAATGCCTTCTGGGCACTGCTTATCAGCTCGTAGCCATCCGCGCAGTTGCTGAATGCCTGACGGGCCTGAAGCTCCATGAGCTTTTTGTTCCGCTCATGCTCCAGCGAGGCGTTTTCCACTTCCACCTTTGCCTTCTTCACCTTGTGGACACCTTCACCCCAATGGAAGATGGGCACGGAAAGGGAGAGCGCGCCGACAAGCCCCTTGTAGCTCACAGACTGCGTGTAGGGATAGAGCGAGCCATCTTCCAGCGCCACGAAACTCTTCATCTTCATGTTGCCGAAAGCGTTCCAGCCCAGCTGGACTCCCAGGGTGGGCAGGAAATCGGAAAGCACCATCTTGACATCATGCTTCTTTGCCGTGATGTTGAGCATGGACAGGTGCAGCTCCGGGCGCGAGTCGATGCCCGCAAAGGTCTTCTCCGCCGGCAGTTCGTTGTCGAGTGTCTCGGTGGGGATGATGGGCTCGTTCTCATCAGCCCCGATGATTCTGCACAAGGACAGGCGGCACAGTTCCCCGCCCGACTTCGCCTGACGAAGCCTGTAGCTCAGCTCTGCCATGCGGGTCTCCACCCGCGACACGTTGAGCTGTGTGGTCAGCCCCAGCTCATACGCCGAGCGGGTGTGGCTGAGGATGGAGTCGAGCTGGGTCAGATAGGCGTTCAGCATATCTATCTTGGACAGCACCGCCACATACATCCAGTAGCTCTTCTCCGCCTCGGCTATGACATCCATGGCTGCGGCATCGAGCTGCTCCCTTGCCGCTTCCTCGCCCAGCCTCGCCAGCTTGTTGGCCGTAGTAATCTTGCTGCCTGTGTAGACCGGCTGCACCAGGCTGAGCCCAGCCATATAGACACCCCGCATCTGAAGCTCCATGGCATCGCCCATGGTGGAGTTGGGGGTCATGTAGAGGGCTGAGACACTGCCATCTAACTTGGGCAGATAGGCTGTGCGCGCGATACTCCTGTCGAGCCCGGCCTGAACCACTTTGTTGCGCGACACCTTCAGCAGTTCATCAGTCTGCAGCGCCATTTCCCGGCACTGGCTCAGGGAGAGTTCGATGGCACTGACATCAGCAGCCAGCAGACAAACGGCAACGAGGGTCAATATCTTGGTTTTCATTGTTCTGAAGATTTTACTTTGAAGAAAAGAGCGTAGAGTACAGGGAGGAAAAGCAGGGTGACGGCCGTGCCTATCAGCAGTCCGCCGATGACGGTCACGGCGAGCGGCCCGTACATCGGGTCGCCGACCAGCGGCACCATGCCCACCACCGTTGTCAGCGAGGCCAGCATCACCGGGCGCACCCTTGAGACGGTGGCCTGCACGATGGCCTGGTACAAGCCCTGGCCGCTGCTCAGCACGTTAATCTCATCGACGAGAACGATGGCATTCTTGACCATCATGCCGGTCAGACCCATTACGCCGAGGATGGCGAGGAACGTGAAGGGCGTGCCGCTCAGCACCAGCGCCGGCACGATGCCGCACAGCACGAAGGGGAAGCACAGCAGAATGACGGCGAGCTTCCGCCAGTCATTGAACAGCAGCAACAGCACCACGATGAGTATGGTCACCATGACCGGCAAGTTCAGCATCACCTTGGCTATCGCCTCATCTGCTATCTCGCTCTCGCCCACAAACCGCATGGTGTAGCCCTGCGGCAGCTGCATGGCCGCAATCCTTGGCTTCACGGACTTCAGCAGCTTGTCTGGGGTGGCCTCTGGGTTGAAGGGGTCCGGGTCGCACTCGGCCTGAATGGTGCGCTGGCCGTTGTACCTGGTCAGCAGGCTTTCCTTCCAGACGGTGGCCGTACTGTCGATGCAGTTGGCCAGAGTGGTGGTGACAAACAGCTTCTTTTTCAGCTCCGCCGCATCAGCCGCCCCGTTCATCAGCCCCGTGAGGTCACTTTCCGCCACGTTGATGTTGGCCATAGTCCACACGGGGATGTTTGAAAGGTCGCTCAGCCTTGAGCCATCTTGGTTTCTTATGACGATGTTGATGGGAATCAGGTTGTCATTGCTGCTGACCGCGCCCACGGTGTACCCATCGGTTGCCGCCATGAGGGCATTGCCCACATCGGCACGGTTTACGCCCGCCCTGGCTGCCGACTGGGCCGAATAGGCGACGGCGAGCTGCCGTGACGGTGCGTTCCAGCTGTTCTGCACGGTGTAGGGGTCGACGTATGGCGACTCGCGCATGATGCTTTCCGCCTCTGCGCTGAGCCTTCTCAGCACTTCCGGGTTGGGGCCGGCGAACTCCACTTCCACCAGATGCGACGATGCGACCGAGAAGTTGTATTTCCGCGCCCTGATGTATGCCTCTGGCGCCACCTGCCTGAGCTTGGCGGTCATCTCCCTGGCCAGCCGCTGCACGGCGTGGTAGTCCTTGCACTCAACGATGAACTCGGCATAGTCATCTCCCCCCTCGGGCATCGGCCTGACCAGACAGTACCTGCCCGGCGCGCCGCCCATGCTCACGGCCACGCCCTTGACTTCCTCATCGGCCATGATGGTGTCAGAGAGTTCAAACATCCGCTGCCTTACCGCCTCGGGGTTGCTCTCGGCGGGGAAGTTGCACTCCAGCACGAACTGCGTATAGTTGAAATCGGGGAAGAACACGTTCTTTATCAGCAGCATGGCGCTGCCCGATGCCGCCAGCAGCAAGACCGCTGCCGCCACCGTTGCCCATTTGCGGGCAATCAGCCGCTCCACGATGCGCTTCACCGTTCTTTCAAACTTGTTCATGGGCAGCTGCGGCGGCGTGTCTTCTGCCACGCTGTTCGGGGCGAGCCAGCGGTCGGCACACACGGGCACCTGTACCATGGCCAGAATCCAGCTGACGAGCAGGCTCACGCACACCACCAGGAACAGGTCGCCGGCAAACTCGCCGACCGTGCCCGAGGTCATGAAGATGGGCAGGAACGTGGCCGCCGCGATGATGGTGGCGCCAAGCAGCGGCATGGCTGTCTGCCTGACAATGCGGTAGAGGTATGTGGACTTCGGGAGGCCGCGCCTGCGGTCTTTCATGATGCCATCCATGATGACCACGGCATTGTCGACCAGCATGCCCATGGCTATGATGAACGCGCCGAGCGAGATGCGCTGCAGCGTGGTGCCGATGGCCGACAGTATGGGGAACGACAGCGCGACCGTGAGCATCAGGCCCAGCCCGATGATGACTCCCGACCGCCACCCCATGGCAATCATCAGCACGAGGATGACGATGAGGACCGACTCTACGAGGTTAATCATGAACGACGACACGGCCTCGGTGACCTGAGCGGGCTGGAAGAAAATCTTGTCGACCGCCAGCCCGACGGGGAGCAGCGACAGCGTTTCGTTGACCTTCTTGTCGACGAGCGCGCCCACATCTGGCACGACGGCATCGGCTTCCAGGGCGACCAGGAGGGTCAGCGCGGGCTGGCCGTTCAGATAGAATCCGCCGCTCTGGGGCTCTGCCCCGTGCAGGCTGACACTGGCAATGTCGCCCAGGCGCACCTTCTTGCCATCGGGCAGACTGATGAGCATGGCCGCAATCTCGTCTGCCGTGGCCGCCCCTTCGCTCAGGTTGATGACCAGACGGTCAGGGCCGTTGTCGGCCTTGCCGGCGTTGACGGCCTTGGTCGACGACTGCAGGGCCTGCGCCACCAGCATGGGCAGCATGCCGTTGTTCCTGATTTGGCCGGGCGTGAAGGCTATGTCAATGACCTTGCCCTGCGTGCCGCCGATGTTCACCCGCTTCACGCCCTGCACCGACATGATTTCGCGCTTCAGCACCTTGGCATAGCGCTCCAGCTCCTCATACTCGTAGCCTTCGCCGCTGAAGGCGTAGAAGATGCCATAGACATCCATCATGTCATCAACGACAATGGGCGGCATGACACCCGGCGGCAGCAGCATCTCGGCATCGGCGACCTTGCGCCTGACCATGTCGAAGTGCTGCTCCACCTCGCCCAGCGGTGTCTCGAAGTTGAACTCCACTTGTATCAGTGCCTGACCGTTCTTGACGGTGCTTGCTATCTTCCTGACATCGGGCAGCGAGCGGAGCTGCTCCTCAATCAGCGACACCGCATCGCGCTCGACCCGCTGCGCATCAGCGCCGGGGTAGATGACCACGACCGAAGCCTGCTTCACGGTGACGGCGGGGTCCTCTAACTTCGGCATGCGCACATACGACAGAACGCCGATGGCAAAGATGAGGACAAGCACCGACCAGAACAGGGTCTTGCGCTGCATGAAAAATCGTGTAACTCTATCCATGGCAGAATATCATAGTCCGAAATCGGCGTTTCTCACTTCACAGACCTTCTCGCCCTCATACAGCTGCTTGACACCCGTCTCCACAATCCGCTCCGTGCCTTCAAGACCCGACACGGCGATGAGCTTTCCCGACGGCACGCCCTGCGCGCTGACCGTCTTGCGGTGTATGGTCGAGTCTGCGGGGTTGAACACCCAGACGCAGCTGCTGCCATTGTCAGCGAAGATGGCGCGCGCCGGTATCAGGCAGCCGCCCGCCGACTGGCTCTCCATGACTATCCGCACCCGCAGGTTCATGCCCGGCGTAAGGCTCTTGGCATGCTGGGCGGGAATAGCCAGCTTCATGTGGTAGAGCATGTTGTTGCCGGCATCGGGTGCGAAGCTCTCTGTCGACAGGGGTATTTCCACATCGGGCAGCGTGGGCGACACGCCCAGCGCACGCGTTATCTTGTCTTTGTTCAGGAACACCGAGACAGGCAGGTCAACGCTGACCAGCAGCCGCGAGTCATCCGTGATTCTCACGACGGGAGTGCCCGCCCCTACCAGCTCTTCCGGCTCCATGAATTTCTCGGCGACGAAGCCGCCCGACGGCGCGAGCAGCCGCGTATAGCCGAGTTTGTTCTCGGCCATCTGGAGCTGAAGCCCCAGCTGCTCATAGCCCGCGGCAAACTTCTCGTAGTCGTTGGGCGCAATGTTGTGGCGGGCCCACATTTCATCCATGCGCCGCTTCTCCTCGGTCATCTGCTTGTACTGACTTCTGAGCTGGCCGACCCCGATGCGGTAGTCAGAGTCGTCAAGAAGCGCGAGCAGCTGACCCTTATGCACCCGGTCGCCCTCTTTCACGAGGATTCGGGCTATCCGGCCATCGGCCATGAAGGCCGCGTTCACGCTCTTGCCCTCTTCCACCGTGCCGGAATACTCGCCGGCGCTGTTGTCGGCGAGGGGTGTGGGGCTGACCAGCACCACGCTCCTTGTCTTGCCGGCCTTGCTGCCATTTGAACTGGTGCAGCCGCCAAGGGTGGCGAGTGCAGCCGCGAGCAGCAGAAGGGATAATTGATGTCTGTTTCTCATTGTGAATAATCGTGTTTGCCTGACGTGCGTTTCCGCCGCGTCTCGTTCAGTTCATACGTTGAAAAGTCGCCGCAAAGGTAATCATAATCTGCGACATATCGGCAAAGAGGAGGTTAAGAAAGTTGAATTGTACGGAAAAAGCGGCACTTTTTCAGGAGTTAAAGAAGTTAGAGAAGTTAAAGGAGTTAAGCCAAATGTTCTTTCCGCCTTTTCCAGACTACATGGGCTCTGCCCTCCAGTCCATCCCAACCCCTCCCCCCCTACTAAACCTACCATACCTACTCCACCTACTAAACCTACCTCAAAAACGCCATGACTTTCGACAAAAAAGCGGCACTTTAGGAAAATTACTCCGTGAGTTTTGCCCGAAACTCACGGAGTAATTTTCAAAACTCCCATACTATTTTTCAATAGTCATGGAGTTTCGCCAAAGTTCAGCCGAAAAAGCATTTGGCTTAACTCCTTTAACTTCTTTAACTCCCTTAACTCCAAAAAAATGACACATATAGTAGTCATACAAACTGGATGCCCTACACCCTCGACACCCCTTACACCCTACCCTTATAAACAC
Source organism: Prevotella sp. (assembly GCA_022511055.1). Classification (GTDB taxonomy): domain Bacteria; phylum Bacteroidota; class Bacteroidia; order Bacteroidales; family Bacteroidaceae; genus Prevotella. The sequence goes on from JAFLSH010000017.1 coordinate 17,654, forward strand.
CTGATTTTCAGTTGCCTTTCTGAGCCGTCTGGGGTGTTGGGTATCAATTTACCCTACACCCTACCCAACACCCCCGACATCCAGTTTGGGTGTCGGGGGTGTTGAG